>DATITT010000039.1:0-13264 GCA_035467435.1 Arthrobacter sp.
CGTCGTCGACCCGGTTATGGCGCTGTCCAATCTGGACATCTCGCGGGCCAAGAACATCCTGAACCCGGCCGGTGCCTTCGTCATCGGCGGCCCGGTCGGCGACGCCGGCCTGACCGGCCGCAAGATCATCGTTGACACCTACGGCGGCATGGCCCGCCACGGCGGAGGTGCCTTCTCCGGCAAGGATCCTTCCAAAGTGGACCGCTCGGCGGCCTATGCGATGCGCTGGGTGGCCAAGAACGTGGTGGCTGCCGGTCTCGCGAAGCGCGCCGAAATCCAGATCGCCTACGCGATCGGCCAGGCCCGCCCGGTGGGAACCTACGTGGAGACCTTCGGCACCGAGACCGTGGACCCGGCCCGGATCAGTGCCGCGATCGCCGAGATCTTCGACCTGCGCCCCCGGGCCATCATCGATGCCCTCGACCTCAAGCGCCCGATCGACGCGAAGACCGCGGCCCACGGCCACTTCGGCCGCGAGGATCCTGACTTCACCTGGGAGCGGCTGGACCGGGTCGATGCGCTGAAGGCCTTCTTCAACGCCTGAGACGTCCCGTCCTGTCTTGAACTTCGGTCTTGAAATGCTGTCGTGGAATGCAGTCTTGAAATAATGTCACTGCCCTGTGATGTGCTGTAGCCAGGCCGCCGATCCCGGCGGCCTGGCTGTTCTTTGTTGAGCCGGCGCTTCCCGGGCTGGTACTGACCCGGGCCGGCACCGACCCGTTGCTGAAGGGAGGACACACGCGATGAGCCCGATCCACGGCTCCGCAGCGCCGGACGAGCCCCTCCAGCTGTCGCTGCTCCAGGGCTTTCCGAGCTCCGCAGCCGCATCCTCCGGCCCGCCCCTCGCCGCCCGGCTTCCGGTGGCCCGGGTGCGGCTCGAGTCGTCCCTGCCGCACCTTGACCGGCCCTTCGACTACAGCGTGCCTGCCGCACTCGACGCCGCGGCGCAGCCCGGTGTCCGGGTGAAGGTGAAGTTCAACGGCCAGGAACTCGCCGGCTACCTGATCGAACGGGTGGGTGAATCCGACGCCGGCCACCCGCTCGTCCCGCTGTTCAAAGTGGTCTCGCCGGTCCCGGTGCTGACGGCCTCCGTCGCGGACCTCGCCTACCGGGTCGCGGCGCGTTACGCCGGCAGTGTCAGCGACGTCCTCCGTGTCGCCGTGCCGCCGCGGATGGCAAAACTCGAGAAGGACTTCGCCCCCGATGGAGTCCTGGACCCGGCCCTCTTCGCGGACGGGGCAGACCATGGGGCGGGACCGGCCATACCTGCCGGCCTGGAAGCCTCCAGCTGGTCCTCCTACCGCAACGGCCCGGCGTTCCTGCAGCACCTCAACGCCGGGGAGTCGCCGCGGGCCGTGCTCAGCGCGCTCCAGGGCTACGGTCCCGGAGGCTGGCCCCGGCTGATTGCCGAGGCGGTGGCGGCCGTGCGCCTGTCCGGCCGCGGCGCCGTCGTCGTCGTGCCCGACTACCGGGACCTGGACCGGGTGGAAGCCGCCCTCCTGCAGCTCCTGCCTGCCGGGGACGTCGCCCGGCTCACCGCGGACGACGGGCAGACCCCGCGCTACCGCAGCTTCCTGCGCATCCTCAGCGGGGCCGCGGGGGTTGCCGTCGGCACTCGTTCCGCAGCCTACGCGCCCGTGCACGATCTCGGCCTGGTGGTCTGCTGGGACGACGGCGACGACCTGCACATCGAGCAGCGCTCACCCTATGCCCACTCCCGTGAAGTCCTGCTGCTGCGCGCCGGGCAGGAGGGCGCCGCGTGCCTGCTCGCCGGGCACACCCGGAGCACCGAAACGCAGCGCCTTGTCGAGGCAGGGTGGGCCTGGCCGGTGGAGGCGGACCGCGCTGTCGTCCGCCGGACTGTTCCACGGGTGCTGAACACCGCGGACAGCTACGAACTCGAACATGATCCGCTGGCCAGGATCGCCCGGCTGCCGGGCGCCGCCTGGCGCGCCGCCAAGGAGGGCCTCGAACGCGGCCCGGTCCTGGTCCAGGTGGCGAGGGCGGGCTATGCGCCATCACTTGCCTGCGAAAACTGCCGGGAACCGGCGCGCTGCACCGCCTGCAGCGGGCCGCTCGCCATCGCCGGGGCCAGCGGGAGCTCCGCCGTGCCGCAGTGCCGCTGGTGTTCGGCGCCGGCGCCGGCGTGGCGCTGCGGCACGTGCAACGGGGTCCGGCTCCGGCGGGGCGCCACCGGGGCCCTGCGCACGGCCGAAGAGCTGGGACGTGCCTTCCCGGGCAAACCGGTCATCACCTCCTCCGGGGACCGGGTGCTGGCCACGGTTCCGGATACGAATGCCCTGGTCGTGGCCACGGTCGGCGCGGAGCCTGTCGCAGCCGGCGGTTACGCGGCAGCACTGCTGCTGGACGGTGATTCGCTGCTGCGGCGTGAAAACCTGCGGGCGGGGGAGGACGCCGTCCGGCGCTGGTTCAACGCCGCGGCCCTGGTCCGCCCCGCGGGTAACGGCGGTCTTGTGGTCATTACCGCGGACGACGCAGCCGGCGTCGGGGCCCTGCTTCGCTGGGACCCTGCCGGCTACGCCCAGCGGGAACTGTCCCTGCGCCAGGAGCTGCAGCTGCCGCCGGCCGTCCGGGTCGCGTCCATCACCGGCGGCCGGACCGCCGTCGGGCACTTCGGCCAGGCCGTCGAGCAGCAGCTGGGCGCGCAGGGGATCGTGCTGCGCACCGCCGGGCCGGCCCCCCTCGTGATGGCCGGCGCCCCCGGCCCGGCAGGGACCCAGGGGAAAGCGGACGGTGCCGCTGATGTGGACGTTCGCACGCTGCTGTTCATCCCCTACGGCCAGGCCGCACAGGTCACCCGGGCGCTGCGGGCGGTCAAGGTCGCCGCTGCCGCCAAACGCACCGACGACCCGGTCCAGCTGCGGCTCGACGGCGTGGACGTGCTCTAGTACGTTCCCCCGCCAAAAAGTATGCCGAGGTCGCCGGTATGCTGCGGGTTCGCCGTTGCCAACCGGCGACCCCGCAGCGCACCGGCGAGCCCGGCGACGACGGCGGTGCGGACAGCGCTGGCAGCAGTCTCAGGGTGTGCCGGCCGAGGAGGCGGCAGCCGGCGACCGGAAGCGTTCCCACGCTGACTGGCGGGTCATGCCCAAAGCAGCGCCAATGCGAGCCCAGCTGATTTTTCTTTGACGGGCGGTTCCCACCCAGGCACACAGCCGCTCTTCGACTTGCGCGGCGACCGCGGAAATTTCCGGCAGGTGGGCCAGCAGCTCATCATCAGTCATTTTCGCCCAGGGAGCCTCAGCCGTTGCGCCGTCCGTGCTGCTGAAGCGCTGCATGGATGTCGTGGCGCAGTCCCGGCAGATGGCAACGCCGGGTCCTGCCACCAGACGACGCGAGCTGCTGGCTGATCTTGCACAGAAACTGCACATCATCGGGCCGTCAAACGGCAGTTCGACTTCCACGGCATTCTCCTTGAGTACGTTGGCCATCGATGTTCAGTGTAGTTGACTTGTCAGGAGAATCCTGACAAATTGTCAGGCGTGACCTTACAGCGAGCTGTAGAAGCCGGAGGCCGGCCGCCAATCCAAACACCGCTGGTGCGGCCGGTTGCGTTCCGGAAGTTGTGGATTGCCGGTGCATTCGAGGGCGCGGGCGACGAAGCAAGCCGCGTCGTGATCCCGATCGTTGCTGTCTCGATGCTCGGTGCCGGCGCCCTGGAGGTGGGAATCATCAACGCCCTGGGCCTGAGTGCATTCCTTGTCCTGGGGGTCCCGATCGGTGTCTGGGTGGACAGGCTTCGCCGACGACGCCTGATGATCGCCGCGGACGTGTTCCGGGCACTGGTCATCCTGAGCGTGCCGGCAGCCTTCGTGACCGGCTCGATGACGATTGGGCACCTGCTGGTCTGCGTTGCGCTGATCAGCGTCGCCGATGTCGTGTTCACCACCGCCCATGGAGCCTTCATCCCTTCCGTGGTGGGCCGGGAGCAGGTCAGCGACGCCCACGCCCGGCTGCAATCGGCCGCCAGTATGGTCGCCGTGGGTTCCCCGTCCCTGACGGCGGCGCTGCTCGGCGTCGTCGCTGCACCCTTCGCGCTGGTGACGGCAGGGATCTCCTACGCACTGTCCGCCCTGACCCTCACGGGCATTCAGGCCGGGGAGGACATCAAATCTCCCCGGGAGCACGGCGGGTTCTGGCCGGAGGCACGGGCCGGGTTGTCCTTTACCATCCACCACCCGGTGCTCAGGGGGCTCTTCCTGTCCGGAATGATCCTCAACGCGGCCACCATGTTCGGCAGCGCCGCCACGGCCGTATTCGCCCTGCGCGTCCTGGGGATCAGCGCCGCCGTCTTCGCGCTGGTCGGCACTTTCGCCGCCCTGGGCGGCTTGGCGGCGTCCTTCGCCGCACCGGCCATCCTGAAGCAGCTGGGCATCGGGAGGACCAGGATTCTCGCCGGCGCCGCCTGCGTCCCGGTCGTCGCACTGACCCCCCTTGCCGCGGTCCTGCCGTGGTTCCCGGCCCTCTGGCTCGGCGCGTCCACGTTCGGGTGGGCCTTCCTCGTCGTGGTCATCTCGGTAGCAGGCGCCGGCATCACCCCGCGCATCGCCCCGGCCCACAGGCTAGGAATTGTTCTGGCGGGCAGCCGACTCTTTGTCCTCGGAATCATGCCTGTCGCCAGCCTCGCCGGGGGCGCCCTGGCCGCATGGATGGGTGTTCAACCTGTGCTCTGGATCTGGGCACTGCTCGTCGGTGCCTCGGTTGTCCCCATCGTTTTTTCGCCAATGCGGACCTGGAGAGAATTTCCGGCCGACTGGGACAGCGCAGCCGTCCCAGTTACCGGCTGACTCCGGACGAAACGTTCACGCCGCCATCGCGGCTCTACGGCCCGCGGCGAAACCATCGTTTCAAGCTGCGGACTTATCGCCAGGCGGGGATACCAATTACAGCTTCTGGCGGCGTGCCCGCAGCGCCACGGCCTCTTCGGCGACCTCCAGCAGGTTGCGGGCGGACTCATCCCAGCTGAAGTCCGCGGCGCGCTCCACCGAGCGGCGGGAACGGGCCTTCCATAGGTCAGGTTCCTCAAGCGCCCGGACCGCAGCAGCGAACTCCGCCGGCGAATCCGGATGGACGTAGCTGACGGCGTCGCCGCCCACTTCGCGGAAGATCGGGATGTCGCTGGCGATCACGGGCGTGCCGTGCGACATGGCTTCAACGAGGGGCAGGCCGTAGCCCTCAGCCTTGGACAGGCTGATCAGCGCCGTGGTGCGTCCCAGCATGGCCTCATACTCGGCGTCGGTCACGCCGTTGTGGAAGACAATGTCGGCGCCCGCCGGCGCCAGCGCTTCGAGTTCGGCCCGGCGCCCGGGGGTGATCCTGCTGAGCAGGTGCAGGGTCATGTCCGGGAGCCCGGCCATACCCCGGATCATGGTCTCCACGTTCTTGTACGGCATGAAGGAGCCCATGTACAGCAGCGTCTTGTCCGCTCCCGCCCCGGGATCCCGCGGCGTGTGGCCGTGCTGCGGGGCGTTGCCGACAATCCGGACGGGACGCCGGGTAAGCCGGTATTTCGAGATCAGCGCGGCCGTCGTGGAACTGATGGAGGCGACGACGTCGGCCCGGTTCAGCAGGAGCCGCTGCGGCCAGAAGGCCTTGTGGTACAGCCGCCAGAGGACCCGGACCGGGGCGGGCAGGAAGCCGGGAGGTGCCGGGTGTTCGTAATAGATCAGGTCATGCAGGGTCAGCACCAGGGCGTACTTCCGGCCCCAGCTGCCCATGGTCTGCATCGGACACACGACCACGTCGGCGCCGAGCTTGTTGACCTTGCCCGCGACGAACAGCTCGGCGGGGGACAGCGGGCTGTTGATCAGGGTGTAGGGCACATCCGGGAGCAGGGCCAGCTGGCGGACGTCGCTGATCAGCATGGAGACGTCGGCGATTTTGGCCGTCGCCTCGATCAGGCTGGAGCCGTACCGGCTGATGCCGTCATGGTGGTCCAGCCGGGTGAAGCGGGCGTCGATGAGGATTTTCACGCGGAATGGTCCTTCAGGAAGCGGCGGATGAAGTCGGCGGCGGGTTCCGGCGTTTCGTAGTGGATCAGGTGCCCGACGTCCGGAATGACGTCAAGGTGCGCGTCCGGCAGGACGGCCAGCAGCTTGTACTGGTCCGGCAGCGCGGCGATCTCGTCCTGTTCCCCGGCGATCAGCAGCACGGGAAGGGTGAGGCTGCGGGCCACTTCCGCCACATTGCTGCCGACCGAGGCTTTGAACGCCTCCAGCAGGCTCTCCCGGTCCGCGAACGCGGAGAAATAGGCGCTGTGCTGGGCGTGCACGAACCGACGGAGCTCTTTGTCCCGGGTCTTCGCCATCGTCTCGCTCATTACCCTGACGATCAGCTGGCTGCGCAGCAGTCCCTGTCCCAGCCGACGGGGAAGGCGTGCGGCGGCCTCGTAGTACAGGATGGCGAGTTTGGTCATGAGCCCCTTGGTCCCCTCCAGGGCGGGAGCGGCGATGGGGTTGACCAGGATCAGCTCCGAGACCGTGCCGGGGTGCGCCGCCACGTAGTGGCTCGCGACAATGGAGCCGAAGGAGTGGCCGAGCAGGACCGTGTCGGGTCCCAGGCCCAGGGCTTCCATCAAGTCGGAGACGAACCGGCCGTAGCGCTCCACGCTGTGTTCGGCACCCACGAAGGCGCCGGAGCTGCCGAAACCGGGGAGGTCCGGCATGATCAGCCGCATCCCGGAGAGCTGGTCGGCGACCCGGAGCAGGCCGTGGTGGTCGCCGCGGAAGCCGTGGATGACCAGGATGGTCCGGGTCTCCGGCGTCACCCGGACCGGCTCGTACGTCCAGTACGCGACCCTGGTGCCGTCGAGGACCACCTCGGAGCGGTGGGTGCGGGCCTCGAGCCCGGCGCTGAACAGGGGGGCGGCGGGGGAAGGCTCGGTGGCCACGTGGTCCATTCGATAAGTCCTAATTGACGGAGTCGGGGTTGGAGCCGGTGCGGAAGCCACGTTCCAGACCGGCCAGGGCGTCCATGGCGTCGTCGTCGAGGCTGAAGCCGAAGACGTTTAGATTTTCTTTGATCCGGCCGAAGGAGCTCGCCTTGGGGATGGTGACATTGCCGAGCTGGACATGCCAGCGGAGGATGATCTGCGCCGGGGTCTTGCCGTGCGCGGCGGCGAGGTCCAGCACCACCGGATCCTGCAGGACCTGGCCACGGCCCAGTGGGCTCCACGCCTCGGTGGTGATTCCGAGTTCGCGGTGCAGGGTGCGCAACTCCTCCTGCTGGAGCCAGGGGTGCAGTTCGACCTGGTTGACGGCCGGGACGACTTCCGCGGTCTGCAGCAGGCGGTCAAGATGCGCCGGCTGGAAATTCGATACCCCGATGGCCCGCGCCCTGCCTTCCCGGTACAGGGTCTCCATGGCGCGGTAGCTCTCGGGATACAGCCCGCGCTGCGGACAGGGCCAGTGGATCAGGTACAGATCCACATATTCCAGTCCGAGGTTCGACATGGACGTGTCGAAGGCACGCAGCGTGGCGTCGTAGCCCTGATCGTCGTTCCAGAGCTTGGTGGTGACAAACAGGTCCTCGCGCGAGAGCGAGGGGGAGGACTCGCCGGAACCGCCGCGGGCGTCATCGGGGCTCATGAAACTCGACAGCGAGCCAATGCCCCGGCCAACACCCGTCTCGTTGCCGTACATGGCGGCGGTGTCGAAGTGCCGGTAGCCGGCCTCCAGCGCCATGGTCACAAGCCCGGCGGCGTCCGCGGGGGGCACCTTGTACAGCCCGAACCCCAGCTGGTCGATCAGGACACCGTTGTTGAGGCTGAGCCGGGGCGAGGGTTTCATAGCATCGACTTTACCGACTCCACCGCCGGGTCCCCCCACGGCGGGCCGGTTCAGGACAAGCCGTCGAAGCTGACCAGCCGCCGGGCGCTGGCCTCGTCGAGGATCAGGTCGGTCGCCAGCCCCGCGGCCAGGGCGCCGCGCAGGCCGTTGATCTTGGAGGCGCCCGACACCACACAGATCCTCCGCCGGACCTGGCGCAACTGCGCCAGGTCGGGGCCGGTGGAGCGTTCGTTGAGGGTGATGCCGTCCGAGGAGCCATCGGCGCGGAAGAACACCGTGGCCACATCGCCCACGACGTCGGAGGAGGCCAGCACCGTCAGGTCGTCTTCATCGAGGTAGCCGCCCGCATAGACGTGGCTGGGGTAGTCGGCGTCGACCGAGCCGACGCCGAAAATGGCGATGCTCATGCGGGCCTGCAGTTCCAGGATCCGTTGCACACTGCGCTCATTCCACATCGCCTTTTTCGTCGCGGCGTGGTCGAAGAACGCCGGGACCGGGAACTGTTCCACCCGCGCCCCGTAGGCGCTGCCAAAGCGCCGCATGATGTCGGAGGCGTAGGTGATGCCTGTGGTTTGCATGTTGCCCGCCCCGTTGAGCTGGACGATCACGCTGTCGTGCGTGATCTTCCGGGTCAGGTGCCGGCTGACGGCGCTCAGGGTGGAGCCCCACGCGACGCCGATGATGGCATTGGAGTCCACCAGCGGGCCGATGGTGCGCGCGGCCTGCATGGCCACGCGGTCCAGTGTTTCCGCCTCATTCAGCGTGTCCACCACCGGGACAACGTGCACGTCGACCTTGTATTCGGCGCGGATCATGCTCGCCAGTTCGGGGCCCGTGTCCAGCGGACTGCGGATCTGGATCTGCACCAGCCCCGATTCCCGGGCGGAGGAAAGCAGGCGGGACACGGTGGACCGCGACGTGCGGAGCTCGCGGGCGATCGCGTCCATGGTCAGGTCCTGCAGGTAATACAACTGGGCCGCGCGAAGGGCGTCGGAGCTGCGTGAGGGCGTCATCCCATTTCCGTTCTGCACGTTTGTGCATAGTGCTTGACTCCATTTTCCATTAGTCCAAAGAATAGTGTTGAACGGCGCCGCGCCACGTGGCGCGCCGCACAGGACCAAACCCAAAGGAGCAGTTCTTGGGACAGAAGGATTCAGCCCGCAACCAGGCATCGGCCGGCGAGCGCGCATCGGTGCACAAGCTGCGGACGCGGCCCCACGCGCAGGTGCTGATCATCGGCGGCGGCATCAACGGAGTGGGCACGTTCCGGGACCTGGCCCTGCAGGGTGTGGACGTCGCCCTCGTGGAGCGCGGTGACTACTGCCAGGGGGCCAGCGGTGCCTCCTCGCACATGATCCACGGCGGCATCCGCTACCTCGAGAACGGTGAGTTCCGCCTCGTCCAGGAATCGGTGGTGGAACGGAACCGGCTGCTGCGCATCGCACCCCACTACGTGAAGCCGCTGCAGACCACAATCCCCATCTTCAGCACGTTCTCCGGCATCCTCTCCGCTCCGCTGCGCTTCCTGACCCATAAGCAGCAGGGTGCCCCCAAGGAACGCGGGGCCTTCCTGATCAAGCTCGGCCTGAGCATGTACGACTTCTTCTCCCGTGACGGCGGCACCGTCCCCCGTCACCAGTTCCGCGGACGGAAGCGGGCCCTGGCGGAACTGCCGCGCCTGCACCCGGGCATCAAGTACGCCGCCACGTACTTTGACGCCTCCGTCCACAACCCGGAACGCCTGACCCTGGACGTGCTGCAGGACGGCGAGAAGGCCGGCGCCGCGGGTGCCAGTGACGCCCGCGCCAGCAATTACCTCTCCCTCGTTTCCGTCCGGGACAGCGCGGGAACCGGGAGTTCGGGAAGCACCGTGGAACTCCGCGACGAGCTCACCGGGGAACTCTTCAACTTCACCGCGGACGTCATCGTCAACACCACCGGCGCCTGGGTCGACCAGACAAACCAGGCGATGGGCGCGGCATCGACCTTCATGGGCGGCACCAAGGGATCGCACATTGTGCTGGACCATCCGGAACTGCTGGCGGCCTGCAACGGCCGCGAGATCTTCTTCGAACACACCGACGGCCGGATCGTGCTGATTTACCCGATGGGGGACCGGGTCCTGGTGGGCACCACCGACGTCTACGCCGACATGGCTGAGGACGCCGTGTGCACCGAGGCGGAGATCGATTACTTCTTCGACCTGATCGGCCACGTCTTCCCGGACATCACCGTGGACAGGGAACAGATCGTCTACACCTTCTCCGGTGTCCGCCCGCTGCCCAGACACGACGCCACCCAGCCCGGCTTCGTCAGCCGCGACTACCGGATCGAACGCCGCGCCGGCGCCACAACGGGCGCTCGAGCAGGACAGGGCGGCGGCGCCGTCGTACTCAGCCTCGTCGGCGGAAAGTGGACCACCTTCCGGGCCCTCGCCGAACACCTGAGCAACGACGTCCTCGCCGAGCTCGGGATGGAACGGAAAGTCTCGACGGCGAAACTCGCCATCGGCGGAGGCGCCGGCTTCCCGGACAGCGAGGACGGTGTGCAGCGCTGGATCAAGGCGCACATGGCCGCCGGACGTGACGCGGACCGCACGGCGGGGCTGCTGACGCGCTACGGCACCCGCGCCGAGGAAGTCATCGGCTTCCTCGACGCCGCCCCGGGAGCCAACCCGGACCGGCTCCTGCACTCCACCCGGGAACTCAGCGTCCGCGAACTGGAGTTCATGGCACGGAACGAGCAGGTCGGGCACCTGATCGACGTACTGATCCGCCGCACCTCCCTCGCCTTCCGGGGGCTGGTGACCGGCGAGCTGCTGAACGAGGTTGCCGACATCCTCTCCGGCCCGCTGGGCTGGGACGCGGCGACGCGGTCGTCCGAGATCACCCACGCACAGGAGGTGCTCAAGCGGTTCCACGGGGTCCAGGTCCACAGCCTGGTCTCCTGATAGACCTCGGCGCCCGGACGGGGGACGTCCGGGCGCAAGGACTGCGTGGTTCCCTCGGGGACCGGCGCAGTGGCAGGCCGGCGGCGTCAACGCGTTGCCGGCCCAACAGCCCTTCAAACTCGCGAGGGGCCGACAACAGAAAATAGAGGAGTCAAAGATGTCTCTTGGAATAGTTTTCATGTCCGAAGTATTCGGTACCGCAATGCTGACCCTGCTGGGTTGCGGCGTTGTGGCCAACGTTGCACTCAAAGGCACCAAGGGCAACAACGGCGGGTTCCTGATGGTCACCTGGGGATGGGGCATCGCCGTCTTCTCCGGCGTCTACGTCGCCGCCATGTCCGGTGCACACATTAACCCGGCCGTAACATTTGGCCTGCTGCTCAACGGCAAGACGGAGTACGCACCGGGTGTCGCGGTCGACCTCGCCTCCACCTTCACCTACTTTGGCGGTCAACTGCTCGGTGCCTTCCTCGGCGCCGTGGTGATGTGGCTGGCCTACAAGCAGCACTTCGACGCCGAGCCGGAGCCCGCCAGCCAGCTGGCAGTGTTCTCCACCGGTCCGGCCATCCGCTCCGCTCCGTGGAACCTGATCACGGAGATCATTGGCACCTTTGTCCTCGTTTTCGTCATCCTGACCTTCGGCGGGACGCCTTCGGGTCTTGGCCCGCTCGCCGTGGCGCTGCTCGTTGTTGGTATCGGCGCGTCCCTCGGCGGCCCCACCGGCTACGCCATCAACCCGGCCCGTGACCTTGGCCCCCGCATCGCCCATGCCCTGCTGCCTATGAAGGGCAAAGGTTCCTCCGACTGGAGCTACTCCTGGGTTCCGATCGTCGGGCCGCTGGTCGGCGGAGGCCTCGCCGGTCTCGTCGCAGCAGTCGTGCCGATCATCGCCACCGCAGCCGCCTAACCCACCCACTACGAACTCATTCACCTGCCAGCCCAAGACAAGGACGTCAACATGAACCAGTACGTAATCGCCATCGACCAGGGCACCACCAGCACCCGCGCCATCGTCTTCGACCACAGCGGCAACATCGTCTCCTCCGGCCAGATGGAGCACGAACAGATCTTCCCGCAGGCAGGCTGGGTGGAGCACGATCCCGCCGAGATCTGGAACAACACCCGCGAGGTCATCGCCGCCGCGTTGTCCAAGGCGAACCTGACGCGCCACGACATCGCCGCCGTCGGCATCACCAACCAGCGTGAAACCGCGGTCGTCTGGGACAGGACCACCGGCAAGGCCATCTACAACGCGATCGTCTGGCAGGACACCCGCACCCAGTCGATCGTGGACGAGCTGGCCAAGGACGGCGGACCGGACCGGTTCAAGCAGAAGGTCGGCCTGCCGCTGGCCACCTACTTCTCCGGCACCAAGATCAAGTGGATCCTGGACAACGTCGAGGGTGCCCGCGCCAAGGCTGAGGCCGGCGACCTGGTCTTCGGCAACACCGACTGCTGGGTGCTCTGGAACCTGACCGGCGGGACCGACGGCGGCGTCCACGTCACGGATGTCACCAACGCCTCGAGGACCATGTTCATGGACCTGGAGACGCTCTCCTGGGACCAGGAGATCCTGGACGCCTTCGGCGTTCCGGCCTCCATGATGCCGGCCATCAAGTCCTCCTCCGAGGTCTACGGCACGGTGCACACGTCCCAGCTGCTGCGTGAGGTTCCGGTCGCCGGCATCCTGGGCGACCAGCAGGCCGCAACGTTCGGACAGGCCGCCTTCGACGCCGGTGAAGCCAAGAACACCTACGGCACCGGCTGCTTCCTCATCTTCAACACCGGCGAGGAAATCATCCACTCCAAGAACGGGCTGCTGACGACGGTCGGCTACAAGCTCGGCGACGCCGCCCCGCACTACGCGCTGGAAGGTTCCATCGCGGTCACCGGTTCGCTGGTGCAGTGGCTGCGGGACAACCTCGGCATGATCAGCAGCGCCGCGGAAGTGGAGACGCTGGCGGCCTCGGTGGAGGACAACGGCGGCGTGTACATTGTTCCCGCGTTCTCCGGACTGTTCGCCCCGTACTGGCGGCCCGACGCCCGCGGCGCGATTGTGGGGCTGACCCGCTTCGTGAACAAGAAGCACATCGCCCGGGCGGCGCTGGAGGCCACGGCCTTCCAGACCCGCGAGGTGCTGGACGCCGTCAACGCGGACTCGGGTGTGCCGCTGACGGAGCTGAAGGTCGACGGCGGCATGGTCGCCAACGATGCGCTGATGCAGTTCCAGGCGGACATCCTGGGCGTTCCGGTGATCCGGCCCAAGGTCGTGGAGACCACCTCGCTGGGCGCCGCCTACGCCGCCGGTCTGGCCGTCGGCTTCTGGAAGGACCTCGGCGAATGTTCGGCCAACTGGGCCGAGGACAAGCGCTGGGAGCCGGCGATGGACCAGGCCGAGCGCGAGCGCCAGATGCGTCTCTGGAAGAAGGCCGTCACCAAGTCCATGGACTGGGTTGACGACGACGTGAAGTAGCCGATTCAAGGGCCTCTCCGGGTCACAGCAGAG
>DATITT010000040.1:0-4076 GCA_035467435.1 Arthrobacter sp.
GCCCCGCTGGTCCGAGCAGCCCGACCACATCCTCGGTATGATCTCCAACTACCTCCGCGTCCAGGATCCGGAGCAGGCTCCCGACCGGCAGTTTGCCCGGGCAGCCGAGCATGCGGAAGACAGGATCCGCAGCCTGGTGGACCAGGCACGGGTCCGGGGCGCCTGGCGCGCACGGGCGCTGGAGCTCAGCCTGCGCCGCGTGCGGCAACTGGCGGGACTGCGCGAACTGCCCAAGTTCTACATTGTGGCGGTCCTCGGCGAGATGCATCGGCAGCTGCTGCGGATCGGCTCGGACATGGCCGCGGCTGGGACGATCGCCGCGGCCAGTGACGTCTTCTTCCTCGACTTCGACGAAATCCGCGTGGGCCTGCGCGGTGCGGGCCTGCACGGCATCGTCGCGGACCGCCGACGGCTGTACGACATTGAACTGCGACGGCGGCGCATCCCGCGTCTGCTCCTCTCCGACGGCACCGACGTCGAGGCCGCCATGATGGCGAAGTCTCCGGCGTCCGGGGCCGTGACCGGAACACCGGCCTCGGCGGGCACCGCCACCGGACGGGTCAGGGTGATCATGGACCCGGTGGGCGCCCATCTGGAACCCGGCGAAATCCTGGTGGCCCCCTCGACGGACCCCGGCTGGACGCCGCTGTTCCTGACGGCCGGCGCGCTGGTCATGGAAATGGGCGGGGTTATATCCCACGGGGCCGTGGTGGCCCGCGAGTATGGCATCCCGGCCGTTGTGGGCGTCCCGGACGCCACCACCCGGCTGCGGACGGGCCAGACGGTCACCGTCGACGGCGCGGCGGGCACCATCCGCGAGGAGCCGTGACCCGGACGTGCGCTGCCGTGACCGGGGCATGCCGTGCCGCCGCCCACCTCGTACGTCGGGCCAGGACAGGCTGGCCTCACAGCTGTAGCACAGTTGTGCCAGATAGAATGGGAACATGACCATACCGGCCCACCAGCCAACGCAGCAGGAGTCGTCCTTTCAGCTGGTCCGGCAACTTCCGCAACAATCCCCCGGCACCTTCGCCCTGGCCCGTAAGGCGAGGAACGTCCTGCGGCGCGTTCCGGTGTGGACCTGGCGGGTGTTGATGCAATCGGTGAAGGCCAGCGAGAACTACCGTTTCAACGTCGACCCGGTTACCGGCGTCGAATACTTCCATGACATCGATTTCGTGGGCGATGGCATCCGGGCGCACCGCCTCGATGTCATCACCCCCCACCGCCCCGGCGGCACCGCAGCAGCCGGCACTGGCTCGACGGGGGCGCTGCCCGTCTACGTGTACTTCCATGGCGGCGGCTGGACCTCCGGGGACAAGGCCTCGCTGACCAAGTACTGTGCCAGCCAGGCCGAGGGCGGCATGGTGGTGGTCAACGTGAACTACCGGAAGGCCCCGCGTTTCCAGATGGCACACGTCCTTGCGGACGCCAACGCTGCGCTTGCCTGGGTCCGGCAGAACATTGCCGGCTACGGCGGTGACGGATCGCGGATCGTGCTGGGCGGCGACTCCGCCGGAGGCCAGATCGCGGCCCTCCTGACCGCAGCCAGCTTCCGGCCGGAACTGGCGCGGCACCACGGCCTGACACCGGCGGTCCCGGCGTCGGACTTCAAAGGACTGGTCCAGCATTGCAGCGTGGTGGATTTCTCCGTCTTCTTCGAAAAGGGCTTCGTTCTGAGCCTGAACTTCATCCGGATGCTGCTTCCCGGGCTCCGTTCCGGCGGCAGGAACCACGGCATCGGCGGGGGTCTGCGCGGCAGCTTCGGGAGCAGGTTCACCGGCTCCGGTCCCCGCCGGCTCGAGGCCCTTCGCCAGGGGGCAGGCTTCCTCTCCCCGATCGAATGGCTGGATTCCCGCTTCCCTCCGGTGTTCGTGACCACCTCGGAACGGGACTTCTTCTACGCCGCCAACATGAACTTCATTGCCCGGCTGCACGAACATTCCGTCCCCGTGGACAGCCTCATCTACGACTGGGACAACTCCAACACCGAGCACACCTGGCAGCAGAACTTCCGCTACCCGGAATCGCAGGAAGTGTACCGCCGGCTGCATGCCTTCGTGCGCAAGGTGGCCTGAGGGCCGCCATTCCGGCCCGGTCCGGCCCCGGCCGCAGCCGCACGGGCTATGTTTAGTCCATGGTGTCTGCCGACAGCAACGCACAGAGCGACCAGGAACCTGAGGGATTCGGATCGGCGCTGGTTGACGAAGCCGCCCGCCGGGATGCCGCCCTGGGCGACGTGGACTGGGCCGCCCTGCCCGACGGCGCCGTGCGCGGCACCTTCGATGCCCCCAGCGGACCGCTCGCCACCCTCGCCATGGGCACGCCGGGAAACCCCCGGGTGCTCCTGATCCCCGGGGCCACCGGATCCAAGGAAGACTTCGTGCTGATGCTGCCCGAGCTCGCCGCGGCCGGGTATTTCGTCCTGAGCTGCGACATTGCCGGCCAGTACGAATCCGCCGCGGCGGGTCCGGAAAACCTCGGGCCTCCCCGCGCGCACTACGACTACGAGCTGTTCACCGACGACCTGCTCGCCATGCTCGACGCCGACGACGGGGCCGCGCACGTCGTCGGGTATTCCTTCGCCGCGATCGTCGCCCAGGTGGCCTTCTCCCGGCGGCCGGAAAAATTCCGCAGCCTCACCTTGCTCAGCTGCCCGCCCGAGCCCGGCCAGAGTTTCCGCGGCGTCCAGCGCATCGGACGGTTCAGCGGCTGGGCCAGCCCGCGGGTCGGCGCCGCGCTGTTCATCTGGGGCATCCGCGTCAACGTCGTGCGTGTCCCGCCCAACCGGATACGGTTCGTGAACCACCGGTTCCGTTTCACCCGCCGGAGTTCCGTCCGCGACATCGTCGGGCTGATGCAGCACGCGCCGGATCTGAGAGCGGTGCTGGCGGCGGCGTCACTGCCGAAGTTCGTCGCCGTCGGTGAACATGACCTCTGGCCGCTGGCCCTGCACCGGCGCTTTGCGCAGTCCATCGGCGCGCGCATCGCGGTCTACCGGGGCGGGCACAGTCCCAGTGAAACCTCGCCGCACCAGATGAGCCGCGACCTGATCGCGCTCTACGGCTCCTTCTAACGGGGGTGGTCGCGATCCCATTGACGACGGCGCCGCCGCCGCCGGAACGGGCCCTCCTGCTTGAACTCGACGCCGAAGGTGGTCCACGCCATCGCCAGCCGGCGCCCGACGGTGCGCCAGCCCGCCAGCGGCCGTGCGGAGACCTGCACCCGCAGCGAGGGGTCGGCGATCACTTTCACTTCAGGCGGGATCTGGTAGGAAATGTCCAGATCATCGTGCACGGGCGGAAGGCCCCGATGGACGGAGCCGCGGATCCGGTCCCAGACGGCGGACCGCAGGGCGAAGTTCGAGCCAAACAACGGAGGATGACCCAGCAGCCAGCCGATGGCCCAGAAATACCCGGGAATGTAGACGCTCGTGCCCACCCACCGGGCGAACCGGGTCTCGCCGTAGAAGTCTCCTGGACCGGACACGGCGGACAGCGGGCCCGCCTCTTCCAGGATGGCTGCGACCCGTTCGAGCCAGTCCGCGGGCGGGATCGAGTCGGAGTCCAGCCTGGCAATCAGCTCGGAGCGCGCCGCGTCGAATCCGTGCGCCGTGGAGGCGGCGATACCCGGGAGCTCGACGGCGATCCACCGGGCCCCGGCGGCGGCGCAGACCTCCGCAGTGTTGTCCGTGCTGGCGTTGTCAATGACGACGATTTCATCGGCCGGACGGGTCTGCCGGGCGAGTGCGGCGAGGCAGGCAGCGAGCATGTCAGCGTCGTTCCGGGTCGGGATAACCACCGAGATTGTTGTCATATTGCCCCGACTATAGTCCCGGGCCGGGACGAAATGCCCCCGTTGGACCCTTGCACCGCGGCCCCCGGCCCCGTAGGTTGGGCAACAGCGGACGAATGTCTCCGCAGCCGTTGGCCTTAGGGCCGCCGGAGATCAGCAGCATTTCAGAAGGATATGGCATGGCTACAGGCACAGTTAAATGGTTCAACGCCGAAAAGGGTTTTGGCTTCATTGCCCCGGATGACGGGTCAGCCGACGTTTTCGCCCACTACTCGGCAATC
>DATITT010000041.1:0-3369 GCA_035467435.1 Arthrobacter sp.
TCATCGTGTTCGGTGTCGTCGCCCTCATGGCAGGGTTCTTCACCATCAACCCGATCTGGAACTACGGCCCCTACGACCCCTCTCCCGTATCCGCCGGTACCCAGCCGGACTGGTACATCGGGTTCGTCGACGGCGCCCTCCGCCTGATGCCGGGCATGCTCGGCGACTGGAGTGTCGAACAGGTCTGGTTCGGCCAGGTCTTCAGCTTCAACGTACTTCTCCCGGCCCTGGTGCCAGCAGGAATCCTCTTCACCGTCATGTTCACGTACCCGTGGATTGAACGGTGGATCACCAAGGACAACCGCGAGCACCACGTCCTGGATCGTCCGCGAAACGCTCCGACGCGTACCGCGATCGGCATGGCCGGATTCGTCTGGTACTGCGTTATGTGGGCAGCAGCCGGCTCGGACCTCATCGCCACGCACTTCCACGTGTCGCTGAACGATGTGACCTACTGGCTGCGGGCGCTGTTCTTCATCGGCCCGGTCGTTGCGTTCATTGTCACGAAGCGCATTGCCCTGGCCCTGCAGCGCAAGGACCGCGAGATTGCCCTGCACGGCCGCGAAACCGGCCGTATCGTGCGCCTGCCGCACGGCGAGTTCATCGAGGTGCACGCCCCGCTGGACGAGTACAAGCGCTACAAGCTCGTCGGCTTCGAGTCGCCGTCTCCGCTTCCTGCGGAGCCGAACGCCAACGGCGTCGTCGACAAGAAGGAGAAGCGCCGCGCGAAACTGTCGCAGTGGTTCTTCGAGGACCGTGTTGCCCCGGCAACGCCCGCTGAGCTTGCGGCGGCCCATGGCCACCACGCTGGCCACGAGGCAATCGAGTCTGGCGACACCCAGAAGACGCTCAGCCACTAAGCAGCTGCAGTGAACACCAGAAAGGCCCGGTCCGCCAGGACCGGGCCTTTCTGCATGCCCACGACATATCAAGCAACGCGGGGTCACGTCGCGCCCATCAGACCCCTCAGGTTGGGCGGGACGTGACCCCGAGTGGTGTCAGGGGCGGTATCCCGAGGCGTAATTGCGGGTCGGGCGGACGCCGGGGCGCTGCAGCGGCACCCAGAGCTTGTAGCGGTCGGCCCGGTAATAGGACACCGAGTAGTCCACCATGGTCCGGGCCACGAAGGCGTGGCGCTGGATCTTCAGCAGCGGTGAGCCTACTTCGACGTTGAGCAGGCGGGCCGTGGACGGCGAGGCGGCCGTCGCCTCAATCATGTCCTCGCCCCATTCCATCACCAGCCCGTAGCGTTCGCTGAGGACGTTGTAGAGGGATGTGGGTGGTTCGCCGTCGAGCAGTCCGGGCACCCGGTGGGCCGGGATGAAGTTCTCGTCCACGCTCATGGGTTCGTTGTCCGCCAGCAGCAGGCGGCGGAACCGCACCAGGGGCGTCCCCTCTTCGAGCTGGAGTTCCCGGGCCAGGAAGGCACTCGCGCCGATCTGCTCGAAGCTGAGGACCTTGGCCGCAGGGACCATGCCGCGTCGCTGCATTTCCTCGCTGTAGGAGGTCAGCTTGACCTGCAGGTCCAGCTTCGGTTTGCGGACAAAGGTGCCCAGGCCCACCACACGCTCGATGACTTCCTCACCAACGAGGGCATCGATGGCCTGCCGCACCGTCATCCGGGCCAGGCCGAAGCGTTCGGCGAGGTCCCGTTCGGAGGGCAGCGCCGACCCCGGAGGGCAGGCACTGACGATGTGCGCCCTGAGGATTTCCCTGAGCTGGACGTAGATAGGCGTACCGTTGTTGCGGTCGATTTCGCCGACCATGCGTGCCGCGTCAGAGGGCGCCACTGCGCTGCCTTCCGGAATGAGTCATACCTCAAGGTTAAGCCACTCCCGGCGGAGGTCTAGACCACCGGCCTGTCGTGGTTCGCCCGGGAAGCCGGCCGCGGATAGGCTTGAATGCGCCGGTCCCCCCGCCGGCACCGCCCATCCCGCTTTGAGACAAGGGAGTCCTGTTGCCAGTACGGAACGCAGTCGTCCAGGCCACCGTCGGACTGCACGCGCGGCCTGCGGCGCATTTTGTCCGCGCTGTCCATGAAACCGGGCTGCCCGTGACCATCAGCAAGGACGGCAGACCCGGCGTCGATGCCCGCTCCCTGCTGGAAGTCATGACCGAGGACTTCCAGCAGGGCTGCGAGGTGGAACTGGCCGTGGCGTCCGACGCAATTCCTGGCCGCTACAGCGCTGAGGACGTGGAAGCGGCCCTGGACAGCCTCCGGGCACTGTTGGAGTCCGGCCGGTCCCGCTAAGCGGCGCCGGCGGGCTCCACGGTCCTTAGGGCCTTCCGGGCTCCAGGGCCTTTGCGGGCTCCCTGCAACTAACGACAACGACGGCGGGCCCCACCAGAAGGTGGGGCCCGCCGTCGTTGTTGATCGGTCAGGTGTCCTTACGGACGGCTAGTGCGCGTGGTCTCCGCGGCTGTACTCGTAGACCCAGCCGACCAGACCGACGAGTGCAAGACCGGCGGCGATGTAGACGATCCAGAAGCCAATGGCCAGGCCGAGGAACCCGGCTGCGGAGGCCAGGCCGAGAACCAGCGGCCACCAGCTCCAGGGGCTGAAGTGACCCTGCTCACCGGCGCCCTCATGGATCTCCGCATCGCTGCGGTCCTCGGGACGCATCCCGACGCGCTTACCGGTGAAGGCGAGGTAGGCACCGACCATGCCGGCCAGGCCGGCGACCAGCAGGAGCGCGAGGTAGCCTACCGGCTCATTCCACTCGGTCAGGAGTCCGTAGACGATCGCAACCGGGACGAAGAAGAAGACGCCAAATCCAAAAATCCTTGATTCGATTTTCACTGGGCTTGATCCTTCTGGTCGGCGTTACCGAGCGCCGCTGCTGCCGGGGCAGGAGATTCGACGGTGTATGACTGGGAGAGTTCAGGGTGGTGCAGGTCCAAGGCAGGACGCTCCGAACGGATCCGCGGCAGCGAGGTGAAGTTGTGGCGCGGCGGCGGGCAGGAGGTTGCCCACTCCAGCGAGGCCCCGAAGCCCCACGGGTCATCCACTTCAACCCGTTCTTTACTGCGCCAGGTGATGTAGACGTTCCAGAAGAACGGAATTATGGACGCGCCCAGCAGGAACGAGGCATAGGTGGAGAACTGGTTCATCCAGGTGAAGTTGTCCTGCGGCATGTAGTCCGCGTAGCGGCGCGGCATGCCCTCAACGCCCAGCCAGTGCTGGATGAGGAACGTGCCGTGGAAACCGAGGAACAGCATCCAGAAGTGGATCTTGCCCAGGCGCTCGTTGAGCATCTTGCCCGTCCATTTCGGCCACCAGAAGTAGAAACCGGCGAACATCGCGAAGACAACGGTTCCGAAGACGACGTAGTGGAAGTGCGCCACCACGAAGTAGGAGTCGGAGACGTG
>DATITT010000042.1:0-4852 GCA_035467435.1 Arthrobacter sp.
TTGACCTGGTCTTCCAGGAAACCACCCCTGCCCTGCAGGCCCAGGCCGCCAGCTGGCGCGAGGAGTCCGAACATGTCTAACTCGATTCTCGAAGGCGTACCCGCCGCAGGCGACAACACCGCCGACAACACCGCCGACAACACCGCCAGCAGCGCGGTAAGCCCGGCAGCCGCCACCGTGATGTCCATGCAGCAGGCCCTGAACCGGGCCCTCGACGAGGTCCTCGCGGAGAACCCGAAGACCCTGATCTTCGGCGAGGACTGCGGCCGGCTCGGCGGCGTCTTCCGCATCACCGACGGACTGCAGGCCAAACATGGCGAACAGCGCGTCTTCGACACACCGCTGGCGGAATCCGGAATCCTGGGCATGTCCGTGGGCCTGGCAATGGCGGGGTTCCACCCCATCCCCGAGGTCCAGTTCGACGGGTTCGCCTACCCGGCCATCAACCAGATCGTCTGCCAGATCGCGCGGATGAACTACCGCAGCCGCGGCACCCTGCCGATGCCCATCACCTTGCGGGTTCCCAGCTTCGGCGGGATCCGCGCCCCCGAACACCACGGTGAAAGCCTTGAGGCGCTCTTCGCACACGTGCCCGGCCTCAAGGTGGTCTCGCCGTCGAACCCGCACGAGGCGTACCACCTGCTCAAGTACGCCGCGACGCGGCCGGACCCGGTGATCTTCATGGAGCCGAAGTCGCGTTACTGGCAGAAGGGCGAGGTGGACGTCTCCAGCCACGATGCAGCCGGCGGCTCCCCCACCGGGGCAAAGGTCATGCGCGAAGGCCGGCACCTGACCCTCGTCGCGTGGGGCGCCATGGTGGCCCGCTGCCTCCAGGTGGCCGAACTCGCCGCCGAGGACGGGATCGACATCGAGGTCCTTGACCTGCGCTGGCTCAAGCCGATCGACGCCGCGGCCCTGGCCGCCTCCGTGCGCAAGACGCGCCGCGCCGTCGTCGTCCACGAAGCGCCGCTCACCTCCGGCCTGGGCGCCGAGGTGGCCCAGCTGATCACCCAGAGCTGCTTCGACACGCTCAGGGCCCCGGTGGAACGGGTCACCGGCTTCGATGTCCCGTACCCGTCGGGAGACCTGGAAGACGAATACATCCCGAACATTGACCGGATCCTCTTCGGGATCCAGCGAGTATTGGAGTACAAACGTGGCTGAAATTTCCTTCCCGCTCCCCGACCTCGGCGAGGGCCTGATCGAGGCAACCGTGCTGGAATGGCTCGTGGCCCCGGGCGACCAGGTGGAGCGCAACCAGCCCCTTGTTGAGGTGGAAACCACCAAGTCAGCCGTTGAATTGCCCAGCCCGCAGGCGGGTAAGGTGGTGCGTATCCACGGCGGGCCCGGTGACAAGATCAATGTCGGCGAGCCCCTGATTGTGTTTGAGGTGCCGGACAACACCGCCGGCATTGTGGGCACGGTCCCGAAGGAAGAGGCACCGAAGCGCCGGGTCCGCCTGAGCGCCGTACTTGATGAGGACTGACACCATGAGCGGCAGACACACCCGCGAACAGCATTCCCACACCGTCGAGGGCACCGACCCCCAGCTGTACGTCGGGGTGCACGAACCCGGGTCCGACGCCGGGCTGCGCCCGGTGCTGCTGCTGCACGGCTTCTCCTCCTCCTCCAAGCTCAACTGGGAGGACACCGGCTGGGTCGCGGCGCTGCTGGAGGCCGGCCGCCGCGTCATCACGGTGGATCTGCCCGGCCACGGCCGCAGCGGCGCCCCCGAGGACATGGACTCCTACACGCCCAGCAGGATCCGCGCGGATCTGCTGCAGATCGCGTTCGACGCCGGCGTCCGCCCCCTGCGCGACGGCGACGCGTCCAGCGGGCTGGACCTGGTCGGCTACTCGCTGGGCTCCCGGCTCGCGTGGGAGTTCGGCGCCACCCAGCACGAACTGGTGCACCGGCTGGTCCTGGGCGGACCCAACGTCGCCGATCCGCTCGCCGACTTCGACCTCGTTGCCGCGCAGCGCTACCTGGCCGACGGCACTCCGATCGCCGACGCGTCCACCGCCCGGCTGCTGAAGATGGCCCAGATGCTGCCGAGCAACAACATCTTCTCGCTGCTGTCCCTCGTCGAAGCCATCAAGAGCGAACCGTTCGACCCCGCCGAGGCCGTGCCGCGCGTGCCGATGCTGCTGGTGGCCGGGGAGAAGGACGATCGCGCCGCGTCGATGCCGGAACTCGCGGCCCTGGGCGCGAAGGCGGGCGCCATGGTCGAGCAGCTGGTCCTGCCGGGCCGGAACCACACCAACGCCATCACCAGCCGCGCGTTCAAGCAGGGCGCCATCAGCTTCCTGGGCGTCTAGCGTCCCACCCTTCCAAACCAACTCGGATTTCCCGCCGCCTCAATGCAACGCGGGGTCATTTCCGGCCCATCCGGACGACGCGGATGGGCGCTGAGTGACCCCGCGTTGTTCTTGCGGGGACCTGCCTGCGCCGGTGAGCGCTGCAGCGCCGGCGGCAGCCTCAGGCGTCAATCAGGACACTGCCCCAGGGCGAAGCAATGATGACCCGTCAAGGTGAAGCCCAGCGGATATCGGACATGCTCGCCGGGCTTGATAATGCGGAGCTTTGGGGACTCGAGGATGTCCTGCAACTGGGCAGTGGCATCCTCAGTGCACTCAGGTGCTGAACGCCTTCAGCACCCGCGCTGTCACATAGTGGTCATCCGCAGAGTGACCGGAAGGGCGGGAACGCGTCATGGCGCCGATCATGGTCGCCGTGGCCGTGCCGTGGTACTTGGACCGCAGGGTCTCCGGTGCGGACACCAACAAGCCGTTGATTTGGTTGATCGCCGCGCCCCGGGACTTCATCGCGGACGCCCGCGAAGCCCGCAGGACGCGCAGGCGACGGCGACGCGACGCGACGCGACGAGTATCAGCATGGGTATCGGCTCCCACGACGACGCGGCTTCTCTGCACTTCACAATCTGACCTGTCTGCCTTCCAATGGCGGTGAATGTTCACGCGGCCGGTGGACAGGTCCTGTGAAGGACAGAAACTCGAGGAGCCACGTCAGGTGGACAGAGAGCCACACCGGACCCGCAATCATTTCCATCACTACCGATGAATAGATCTGCCCGCGGAGGATTCCAGGCACCGGTCTCGCGCGGCTATCCTGCCGGACGTAGGCTGGCCGCAGCAGAATGGGCCGATACCGGAAGAGGGTCTCCATGGGCATGCGCTTCACAGACCGCGGGCAGGCGGGCATTTTCCTGGCCGCCGCCCTTCCCCAGTTCCGCGGCCGCCCGGACACCGTGGTGCTGGGCCTGGCGCGCGGCGGTGTCCCGGTTGCCGCCGTGGCCGCCGCAGCGCTCCGGCTGGACTGGGACGTGCTTCCGGTCCGCAAGCTGGGGATTCCCGGGCACGGGGAGACGGCCTTCGGTGCGCTGGCCGCGGTCAACGGCCGGGTGGTGCGGGTCCTGAACCGGCCTTTTGTGGATGAGCTGCTTGAGCTGGGGATCTCACAGTCAGCCCTCGATGAGGTTGTGAGGTTCGAGCAGGCGGAACTGGAGCACCGCGCCGGAGCATATCCGGGGCCGCGGCTGCCGCTGGCAGGCAAGACCGTGATCGTGGCCGACGACGGGATGGCCACCGGGGCGACGATGCGGGCGGCCGTCGAGGCGGTGCGGGCGGCCGGTGCGGCAACCGTCGTCGTCGGGGTTCCGGTCGCCTCGCTGGAGGCACAGGCCTCCCTGCAGAAGACCGCCGACGCCGTCTTCAGCCTGTTCATCCCCGGCCAGTTCCGCGCCGTGGGTAGCTATTACCGCACCTTCGGGCAGGTGCGGGACGACGACGTCGTCCGGCTGCTGGGTGCCCGGCCCTGAACAGCAACGCGGGGTCACCCACGGCCCGTGCGGAGCCGCTTTGTGGGCGCGTAGTGACCCCGCGTTGGCTTAAAGACGAAGGGGCACGGACCTTGCGGCCCGTGCCCCTCTGGCTTGCTTGGTGCTAGTGCCTTGCCGCTTCATCCGTTTTGCCGTGGATGACGCCGAGCGGGCGGCCCCTGGTTTCCCCGGCCAGCAGGACGCCGGCTGCGGAGATGACGCAGAGGATCATGATGTAGATGCCAATGGAACCGGTCCACCCGGTGCCCTGCAGCAGGGCCTCCGCGATGGTGGCCGCGAACGCACCGCCCAGGATGGCACCGAAGGCGTAGCCGATCGAAATGCCCGAGTAGCGCACGTTCGCCGGGAACATCTCGGCGTACATTGCGGACATCGGGCCGTAGGACAGGCCCAGGCCAATGGTCAGGACGAACAGCGCAACGCCGTAGAGCACGATGTTCTTGGTGTCGATCAGGGCGAACATCGGGATCATCCAGGCGAAGACGATGCCGTAGCCGATCAGGAAGGTCTTGACGCGGCCGATCTTGTCCGACAGCCAGCCGCCGACCAGGGTGAAGATCAGCCAGCCGAAGGACGCCAGGGTGGTGGCCAGCAGGATCTGCGCGACGGGCATCTTCAGGGACTTGGTGGCGTAGGAGATGAAGAATGCGATCAGCAGGTAGCCGGCAGCGTTGTTGCCGATGAAGATCATCGTCGAGTAGAGGACGGCCTTCTTGTGCTTGCGGATGAGCTCTCCGAGCGGAGCCTTGCTCTCTTCCTTGCGGTCCTGCATCTCCTTGAAGACGGGGCTCTCGGCCACGGCGCGGCGGATCAGGTAGCCGACGATGATCAGCACGATGGACAGCAGGAACGGCACACGCCAGCCCCAGGAGGCGAAGTCTTCCTTGGACATGGACGTGTTGAGGAAGTACAGCAGGCCGGTGGCGAGGATCATGCCGACCGGGACACCGATCTGCGGGTAGGCGCCGAACAGGCCGCGCTTGCTCTTGGGAG
>DATITT010000043.1:0-7144 GCA_035467435.1 Arthrobacter sp.
CTCTACTTTGACGACGCCGGTTCCCCCGAGCGGCCCGCCGCATCCCTCGTGGACCACCGCGAGCTGCCCGCCCGCCCGGAACCAGGCCAGCTGCGCTCCGACGCGCTCAGCCGGGAATGGGTGGCCGTCGCCGCGCACCGGCAGTCCCGGACGCACCTGCCGCCGGCGGACCAATGCCCGATCTGCCCGACGACGCCGGCCAACCAGACCGAGATCCCGGCCCCGGACTACGACGTCGCCGTCTTCGAAAACCGCTTCCCCTCCCTCGGCCCCGACGCGAGGGACATCCCCGCCGCGCCGGGCTGGGGGACCACCGCACCCGCCGTCGGGCGCTGCGAAGTGGTGGCCTTCACCCCGCAGCACACCGGGTCCTTCGCTGAACTGGGCTGGCGCCGCACCCGCACGGTGATCGATGCCTGGGCCCACCGGACGGAAGCGCTCAGCGCGCTGCCCGGCATCCAGCAGGTCTTCCCGTTCGAAAACCGGGGTGCCGACATCGGTGTCACCCTGCACCACCCGCACGGCCAGATCTACGCCTACCCGTACGTCACGCCCCGCGCCGCTGTCCTGGCCGCCGCGGCCGGCGAGTACTTCGACAACTCGGACGGCGCGGCGACCCTCACGTCCTCCCTGCTTCGGGCCGAGCGCGGCGACGGCAGCCGCATGGTGTGCGAGGGCGAGCACTTCAGCGCCTACGTCCCGTTCGCTTCCCGCTGGCCGCTGGAAGTCCACCTCGTCCCGCACCGCCCGGTCCCGGATCTCGCCGCCCTCAACGGCGCCGAGCGCGACGAACTCGCGCAGCTCTCCCCCGAACTCCTGAAGCGCTTCGACGCGCTGTATCCGACGCCGACCCCCTACATCGCGGCCTGGCACCAGGCCCCGCTGGAGCCGGTGCTGCGCCGGGCCGGCCACCTGCACCTGCAGCTGACGTCGCCCCGCCGCGCCGCGGACAAGCTCAAGTATCTGGCCGGCTCCGAGGCAGCCATGGGGGCGTTCATCAATGACACCACGCCGGAATCCGTCGCGGCCCGGCTGCGGGAGGTAGCCAGTGTCGCCGCCACCGAACCGGCCGGTGCCGGAACCCGCACCACACTGACCCCGGAAGGCGCCCCCGCATGAACACGACCATCCGCACCGACGCCGGGACCGGCGCCCTGCCGGGCAGCCTGGTCAGCCGCTTCGAGGCCACCTTCGGCGCGCCCCCGGCCGGTGTCTGGGCCGCCCCGGGCCGGGTGAACCTGATCGGCGAGCACACCGACTACAACGAGGGCTTCGTCCTGCCCTTCGCCATTGACAAGCGGGCGACGACGGCGGTCCGGCCCCGCGGGGACTCCACCGTCCGGCTGCTGTCCACCTCCGGCGGTGAAGCCGTCGTGGAGGCGGACGCCGCTGCGCTAACCCCGGGTTCCGTCACCGGCTGGGCCAAGTACCCGCTGGGCGTGGTCTGGGCGCTGCAGCAGCACGGCATCGAGGTCCCCGGCTTCGATCTCCTCCTGGACTCCGACGTCCCGCTCGGCGCGGGACTGTCCTCCTCGCACGCCATCGAATGCGCCGTCGTGACAGCCCTGAACGAACTCACCGGCGCCGGGCTGACCGCCGAGGAGATGGTCACGCTCACGCAGTACGCGGAAAACGCCTTCGTCGGCGCACCCACCGGCATCATGGACCAGTCGGCGTCGCTGCGCGGCGCCAGCGGGCAGGCCGTCTTCCTCGACTGCCGGGACCAGACCGTTCAACTGGTGCCCTTCGAGGCGCAGGAGGCCGGCCTCGTGCTGCTGGTCATCGACACGAAGGTCTCGCACTCCCACGCCGACGGCGGCTATGCCTCCCGCCGCGCGTCCTGCGAGCTCGGCGCCGAGGTCCTGGGCGTGACGGCACTGCGGGATGTCGCGGTCGCGGACCTCGAAGCGGCCGGCCGGCTGCTCGACCCGGTGACTTTCCGGCGGGTCCGCCACGTCGTTACCGAGAACGGCCGGGTGCTGCAGTCCGTGGATATCCTCCGGTCCCAGGGTCCGGCCCACATCGGCGGCCTGCTCGATGCCAGCCACGCCTCCATGCGGGACGACTTCGAGATCTCCTGCCCGGAGCTGGACCTCGCCGTGGATGCCGCCCGCCGCCACGGTGCCATCGGCGCCCGCATGACCGGGGGCGGCTTCGGAGGCTCGGCCATCGCCCTGACGCCGGTGCGGGAGGAGCGCCGGGTGCGCGACGCCGTCGTCCGCACCTTCGCGGAAGCCGGGTTGACCGCGCCGGACATCTTCACGGTCACACCGGCCGCCGGAGCGGAGCGCCTGTCCTGACGTCGATTGCTCCGTAACCGCCCTTTTGACCCCTCAAAACGGCGGTTATGGAGCAGCCGATGCGGCCCTTAGGCCGGGCAGCCGCAGGACTGCCTGATCCGCAGCGTGGTGGGGAACGTGCGGTGCCCGGACGGCTGGCCGCGGCTCGCGCCGACGAGGGCCTCGACGGCCGCCTCCGCCATTACCCGGACCGGCTGCTCCACGGTGGTGAGGGCGGGCCAGCTGTATTCGGCCTCGGCCGAGCCGTCGAAGGAGGTCAGGGCGATATCGCCCGGTACAGTGAGCCCGGCTTCGTGGATGGCCCGCAGAATGCCGATCGCCTGCATGTCGGAACTGGCGAAGACGGCGGTGGGCCGGGTCGCGGCGGCGAGCAGCCTGCGGCCGACGGCGTAGCCGCCCTCCCGGCTGAACGGTCCGCGGACTATGGGGCCTTCCGGCAGCCCGGCCGCGGCCAGCGCCTGCAGCCAGCCTTCTTCGCGGAGGTCGTAATCGTGCGCCGTGTTGGTGCCCATGGCGAGGGCAATGTTGGTGTGCCCGTGCCCGATCAGGTGGTCCACCGCCATCCGTGCGCCCGCGGCGAGATCCACGCCCACGCTGTTGAAGCCGGGTGCCTTGCCGCCATGGTTCAGGAGCACTGCAGGGATCTCGGCCGATTCGAGGGCCGCGAGGTCGGGTTCAAACAGCACGCTGGCGAGCACCACTCCGTCCACCTGGCGCGAGGCGAGGTTGCGGATGTTGCGGCGTTCCTTCGCCAGGTTGCCGTCGGAGTTGGTCAGCAGCAGCGCGAAGCCGAGCTCGGCCGCGGCGTCCTCAACGGCATGAGCCAGCAGCGAGAAGAAAGGGTTGGTGTTGTCCGGGATGACCAGGCCGATGGTCTCGCTGGAGCCGAGCTTCAGCGCGCGAGCGGCAGCGTTGGGCCGGTAGCCCAAAATGCGGATGGCATCCTGGACCTTTGCCTCGGTGGCGGGGGCCACCTTCTTCGGGCCGCCGTTGACCACGTAGCTCACGACGGCGGTGCTGACGCCGGCGTAGCGCGCCACGTCCTTGCGGGTCACCGGTCCGCGGGGGGTGTGCACTACCGGGGTCGTCATGGCTTCCATGCTAGTCACAGCGTTGATCACTCACGGGAAACCTCTCGATAGGCACATTTCGGAAAGTCTCCCATGCCAATCTACTCGAGTCAACAGTTTTTGGCGGGTACAGAAAATACCCCTGATTTGCAGGAAACACAGCTTGCCAGCCGAAATCTACTCGTGTAGATTCAATGCCAGCTGTTACCCACATCACACCATCAGGAAGAGTCAACGATGACTACCATCACCAGACTTCCGGATCCCGTGGCGGGCGGATCCGAGCCCCCGCAGCGCGGGAAAGCGCTCCGGGCCGGCCGGGGACGCCGCCTCGGCGACCTCCGGATCGCCCTGCTGTTCATCCTCCCGGCCATGATCGGCTTCGTCTTTTTCTACGTCGTTCCGACCATCCGCGGCGTGTACCTGAGCTTCACTGAGTACAACATCCTCGGAGACCCGACATGGGTGGGGCTGGACAACTACACGGCGATCGCCAAGGACCCGCTCTTCTGGAATTCCCTGGCCGTCACCGGCCAGTACGTCCTCATCAACATCGCACTCCAGACGGCCCTGGCACTGGGCCTCGCCCTCCTGATGCACCAGGTCGCGAAATCCACGCTTATCCGCGGAGCCCTGCTCCTGCCCTATCTGATGTCCAACGTCATCGCGGCGCTGCTCTGGTTCTGGATGCTCGACTACCAGATCGGTGTCGTCAACCATTTCATCGAATGGGCCGGCCTGTCCCGCGTCGCGTTCTTCGGCAGCGAGGAGTGGGCCATCCCCACCCAGGCCGTGATTAACACCTGGCGCCACATGGGCTACACGGCGCTGCTGATCTTTGCCGGCCTGCAGGCCATCCCGGGTCACATCTATGAAGTGGCCAAACTGGACGGCGCTTCACCGTTCCAGACCTTCCGCAAGATCACCGTCCCGCTGCTGCGCCCAGTCCTGGTCCTGGTCCTGGTAGTGACGGTGATCGGTTCCTTCCAGGTCTTCGACACCGTCGCCGTAACCACCCAGGGCGGACCGGTCAACGCCACCCGCGTCATCCAGTACTACATCTACCAGCGCGCCTTCACCGAGTCGGACTTCGGGTACGGATCCGCCATCGCCGTCATTCTCTTCCTCATCCTCGCTCTCGTGGCCTTCATCCAGATGAAGTTCCTCAAGGGCAACGAGTCGGACCTGGACTAAGGAGTCCCGCATGCCTGCCACCACCAGCCGCGCACCGCAGCCGGCCCCAGCCCGCCGCCGTCGCCCTTTCAACCCCCGCCGCGCGGGTGCATGGGCCCTCCTGGTCCTGGCCATCGCCGTCTCCGTCCTCCCGTTCCTCTGGGTGCTGCGGACGGCACTGTCCACCAACGGATCCCTGGCTTCCCAATCAGCCAGCCTGCTTCCCGCGGACTTCACCTTCGGTGCCTTCATGCGTGTCTTCGGGCTGCAGAGCCCGGCCGACGCCATCGCCGAAGGCGGTTCCGGAGCCGCCATCGACTTCTGGCTGTACCTGCGGAACTCCATTATCTTCTCCTCCATCACCACTGCCGGGGCCGTGTTCTTCAGCGCGATGGCTGCCTACGCCTTTGCCCGGCTGCGCTGGAGGGGCCGGAACGCTGTGTTCAGCCTGTTCCTGGGCACCATGCTGGTCCCGCCGATCTTCACGGCCCTGCCCAACTTCCTGCTGATCAAGAACCTGGACCTGCTGAACACGATGCTCGGCATGGTCCTGCCCTACGTCTTCATGACGCCCTTCGCCATCTTCTTCCTGCGCCAGTTCTTCCTGAACATGTCCCGCGAGGTCGAAGAAGCAGCCATGCTCGACGGCGCCAAGCACCTGCGCATCTTCTTCCAGATCGTCCTCCCCAACGCCGCGGCACCCATCGCCACGCTGGCCCTGCTCACCTTCATCGGACAGTGGAACGAATACTTCTGGCCGATGCTGGTCGGATCGCAGGATGACGTGCGCGTCCTCCAGGTGGGGCTCGGAGTCTTCAAGTCCCAGTCCCCGCAGGGCGCCCCGGACTGGGCCGGCCTCATGGCCGCGACCCTGGTTTCGGCACTGCCCGTCCTTATTCTTTTCGCAGCCTTCGGCAAGAAGATCGTCAACTCCATCGGTTTCTCCGGCATCAAATAGGCTCCCCCATTTTCCCTGCCCCATCCCATCCCGAACGGAAAGTAGAACCATGAAGAAATCCCTCGGCGCCGTCGCCGTCGCCGCTGCTGTGGCGCTCTCCCTGTCCGCCTGTGGCGGCTCAGCCACTTCTGCAGAGTCCTCGAAGGGCGAGATCAGCTACTGGCTCTGGGACGCCAACCAGCTTCCCGCGTACCAGCAGTGCGCCGACGACTTCCAGAAGGCCAACGCCGACATCACGGTCAAGATCTCGCAGCGCGGGTGGGACGACTACTGGAGCACGCTCACCAACGGCTTTGTTGGCGGCACCGCCCCGGACGTCTTCACCAACCACCTCGGACGCTACGGCGAGCTTGCCGAGAACAAGCAGCTGCTGGCAATCGACGACGCCGTCGAAAAGGACAGCGTGGACCTGGCCGCCTACAACGAAGGCCTCGCCGACCTCTGGGTCGGCCAGGACGGCAAGCGCTACGGCCTGCCGAAGGACTGGGACACCATCGGGCTGTTCTACAACAAGGCCATGCTCGCAGGCGCCGGCGTCTCCGAGGACCAGATGAAGACCCTCAGCTGGAACCCGGAGGACGGCGGAACCTACGAGGACGTCATCGCCCACCTGTCCGTCGACAAGAACGGCAAGCGCGGGGACGAGGCCGGCTTCGACAAGAACAACGTTGACGTCTACGGGCTGGGCCTCAATGGCGGTGGCGACTCCTCAGGCCAGACGGAATGGAGCTACCTCACCAACACCACGGGCTGGTCGCATACGGACAAGAACCCGTGGGGCACGCAGTACAACTACGACGATCCCAGGTTCCAGGAGAGTATGGCTTGGTTCGCAAGGCTGGCCGAGAAGGGCTACATGCCCAAGCTCGAGACCACAGTGGGCGCCAGCATGGCGGACACCTTCGCGGCGGGCAAGTCGGCGATCAACGCCCACGGCTCGTGGATGATCGGCCAGTACACCGGCTACAAGGGCCTCGAAGTGGGCATCGCTCCCACCCCGGTGGGTCCGGAAGGCAAGCGTGCCTCCATGTTCAACGGCCTGGCCGATTCGGTCTGGGCCGGCACCAAGAAGAAGGACGCGGCCATCAAATGGGTTGAGTACCTCGCTTCTGCCGACTGCCAGGACGTCGTGGCCTCGAAGGCTGTTGTCTTCCCTGCACTCAAGGCCTCTTCCGACAAAGCTGCAGAGGCCTTCAATGCCACGGGTGTGGACGTCACGGCGTTCACCGAGCACGTCAAGAACGAGACCACGTTCCTGTACCCCATCACAGACAACACTGCGAAGGTCAAGGGCATCATGGAGCCCGCCATGGACGCCGTCGTGTCCGGCAAGGCGCCTGCCAGCTCCCTGACCCAGGCCAACGAACAGGTCAACGCCCTCTTCAAGTAGGGCCCGACCGGCCCGGATGCCGCCGCTGCCTCCTCGCGGCGGCGGCATCCGGTAATTCCTTATGATTGACGCTCTGCCCAGCCCGCGTCCCGCATCCCCGGACGCGCCCCGAACCACCGAAAGAGACCTGCCATGGATCCCGTGTACCTCCGCTCCGCCAGCACCAGCCTGGTGATCAGCTTCGACAGCGGAGAGGCCGAAGTCATCCACTGGGGCGCTGACCTGGGCGGCTCCCTTCCCGATCTGGCCATCC
>DATITT010000044.1:0-2921 GCA_035467435.1 Arthrobacter sp.
GAAGCCGATGGAGTACATAAAGCCGTCGTAGCCGTTGATGGCGATGGCGCCGGTGATCCCCAGGAACGAGGCCGCCGAGAGGTAGTCGCCCGCAATGGCGGTGCCGTTCTGGGATCCGGTGAAGGACCGTCCGGCGGCGTAGTAGTCGGCCGCCGTCTTGTTGTTCTTGCTGGCCTTGATCACGATGATCATGGTGATCGCCACGAACAGGCCGAAAATGCCCATGTTCAGCAGCGTGGTTTCCTTGAGATCCTCAACGGCCACTGCGGGCACCATAAACATCATTTCTCTACCCCGTTGATCTGGTTGCCATGCTTGTCGAATTCGTGGCCTTCGATTTCGTGGCGGATTTCCGCTGCGATCGGGTCAAGCTTCCGGTTCGAGTAGCTGACGTACCAGCCGGTGATCGCGAACGTGGTCACGAACTGAAGCAGGCCCATGATCAGGCCGACGTTGATGTTGCCCCAGACCTTGATGGACATGAATTCCACCGCGTAGTCGGCCAGGATCACATAAGCGAAGTACCAGAGCAGGAATGCAATGGCCATCGGAAAGACAAAGCTGCGGTGACGCTTGCGCAGTTCCTGGAACCGCGGCGTCGATTGGACTTCCTTGAAGTCCACGTCCGCCGTGGCGTCCGTTTCTTGGGCTTCGTGACCCATCGTTCCTCCTCGTTGAGACTTGTGAGTCCACACCGGCTGCCTTGGCCTGCTCCGAACAGCCCTCCGGCCAATGTGACTGCAATCACTCTCTCGCGTGAGGCAGCCAACATCCAGAACCGCCCGGCCCTGCGTCGCTCAGCGGTCGGGATGCTGCGCTCAACGGTCCCAGCGGCAGCGTCCGGCGCCCTTTCGGCCCCTGCCCGGCAGGTGCCGCGATACGCTGGGCCCATGCCCGACTCTCCCCTGTTCATCGCCGCCGCCATCGCCGTGATCGCGGCGGCGATCGCCGTCGTCGTCGCCGTTGGACTCAAGGTGCTCCGCTCCTTCCGGGAGCTTGGCACGGACGCCGAACGGGCCACCTACAAGACGCTGCACGCGGCGTCGCGCGCCGGCCAGCACCTGCGGACGGGCCTGAATCCTGCCGGTGCCGCCAAAGCGAGCCGGCAGCTGCGCAGCCTGCTGGGCTGCGACGCGCTGGCAATCACGGACACCAACGGCGTGCTGGCCTGGGACGGGGCCGCGGAGGAGCTCAAACCGCTGCTGATGGAGCTGGCGGCCGGAGTGCTCGACGGCGGCCATACCGCCGTCATTCCGGCCGGCGAAGTGCAGGAACTCGCTCAGGGCAGGGGCGCCGTGGCGACCCGCGCGGACGTGGAACGCGCCGCGGTGATCGCCCCGATCCGGGCCGGGACCCGGGTGGTGGGCGTCGTGGCGGCCTTCGCCCCGGCGGCCGGCGCCGGGCTGGTCCGGGCCACCAGCGAGGTGGCCGACTGGGTGGCGGCCCAGGTGGAACTGGCCGAACTCGACGCGTCCCGCACGCTGCTGATGGAGGCCGAGGTGCGTGCGCTTCGGGCCCAGAGCAGCCCGCACTTCATCTACAACTCCCTGAACGCGATCGCCTCCTTCATCAACACCGATCCGGTCCGGGCCCGGGAGCTGGTGGTGGAGTTCGCCGACTTCACCCGCTATTCCTTCCGCCGGCACGGGGACTTCACCACCCTCGCCGAGGAGCTGCGCTGCATCGACCGCTACCTGCTGCTGGAACGGGCCCGGTTCGGCGACCGCGTGCAGGTGAGCCTGCGGATCGCGCCCGAGGTGCTCAGTACCGTGATCCCCTTCCTGAGCCTGCAGCCGCTGGTGGAAAACGCGGTCCGGCACGGCCTCGAGGCCAAGGAGGGCCCCGGCCACATTTCCATCACGGCCAACGATGCCGGTGCCTTCGCTGAGGTGACCATCGAGGACGACGGCGTGGGCATGGATCCGGAGCAGCTGCGGGCTGTCCTTGCCGGGCACAGCGACGGAGAGCATGTCGGGCTCCGCAACGTCGATGCCCGGCTGCGGCAGGTCTACGGTGAGGACCACGGGCTGGTGATCGAGACGGCGCCCGGCGAAGGCACCCTGATCACGATGCGTGTCCCCAAGTCGCAGCCCCGCCACGATGCCTGATAGGGGACATACGCCTCCGGCGTTAGTCTTGGACCATGATTAACGTCCTCGTCGCCGATGACGAGCTGCCCGCTGTGGAGGAACTGGCCTTCCTGCTCGGCCGGGACGACCGGATCGGCACCATCCACCGCGCGTCCTCCGGGGCCGAGGCCCTGCGGGCCCTCGAAGCCGAGGAGGTCGACGCCGTGTTCCTCGACATCCACATGCCCGCACTCTCCGGCCTGGACATCGCCCGCGTCATTGCGCGCAGCAGCAAGCCGCCCGCCGTCGTCTTCGTCACCGCCGATGAGGACTGCGCCCTGGAAGCCTTCGACCTGGCGGCCGTGGACTATCTGCTGAAACCCGTCCGCGCCGAGCGGCTGGCGAAGTCGATCGGCAGGATCAGCGAGCTGCTCAAGGAGGGTGCCCCGCGGCCGGAGATGATCACCGTGGACCTCGGCGGCACCACGAAGATGATCCGGCGCGAAGACGTCACCTACGTCCAGGCACAGGGCGACTACGCCAGGCTGCACACCGCGGACGCCAGCTACCTCATCCGGGTCCCGCTGGCCGATCTGGAACAGCAGTGGGCCGAAGCCGGGTTCCTGCGGATCCACCGCTCCTACCTCATCGCGCTGAACCACGTCAGCCACATGAAGCTTGCCGCCGCCCGGCCCAGCGTCACCGTGGCGGGGGCCGAACTTCCCATCAGCCGGCGGCACCTGCCCTCCGTGCGGGAAAAGCTCGAAACGACCCGGATCCGGCCGCAGGCATGACCCGCATCCGCGTCACCGCCCCACGCACCATTCTCCCGGGAAGCGGCGCGCTGCTTGC
>DATITT010000045.1:0-7747 GCA_035467435.1 Arthrobacter sp.
AAGGCCAGGTGTTCCACACCGGCTACGGCACCCTTGAGGCAGACGAGGTACGGGAGGAGACCACCGCCCCGCTGCCCAGCGGGAGCTACTCGCTGACCCTCGCCTGCCGGAGCCCGCGGCGGGTCTCGTTCATTGTCGCTCACGAGAACAAGGAGCTGGTGGACCTGGACCTGCGCTGCAGGACCTCACGCGTGAACGTGGTGTATCTTCCCGCGGGCTCAGTGCTCACCATCACAGTGGAAGCCAACGCCGGAGCCAACTTCGCCTACCGGGTCAGCCGCATCTGAGGAGGGGCCTTAGGCCGCGCAGCCGTCCGGGCAGCGCAGCGTCTCCGGGCTGGCGGCACACTCCGAGCAATAGAGCGTGAGCGTACGGCAGGACGTGTTGGAGCAGTTCTCAAATTTGCTCGTCGGCGCCGCGCAGCGCACGCATGCGCCGATGGTCTTCGCGTTCTCGCTGAATTCAAGGTGCATGCGCTTGTCGAACACGTAAAGGGACCCCTCCCAGAGGCCCTGGTCCTTGAAGGTTTCGCCGTAGCGGACGATCACGCCGTCGAGCTGGTAGACCTCCTTGAAGCCGCGGTTCACCATCAGGCTGGACAGCACCTCACAGCGGATGCCGCCGGTGCAGTACGTGACGACCGGTTTGTCCTTGAGCGCGTCGTACTTGCCGGAGTCGAGTTCCTTGATGAAGTCGTGGGTGGTGGCCACGTCCGGGACGACCGCGCCCTTGAATTTGCCGATCTGCGCCTCGAAGCCGTTGCGGCCGTCGAAGAAGACGACCTCCTCGCCGGCCTCCTTCCGCGCCGCCACCAGCTGGTGCAGTTCCTCGGGCAAGAGGTGCGTGCCGCCGCCGACGACGCCGCCGGCATCGACCTTGAGCTCTCCGGGGGCACCGAAGGACACGATCTCGTCGCGGACCTTGACGCTCAGCCGGGGGAAATCGGCGGCGCCGCCGTCGGACCACTTCACGTCGATACCGTGGAAGCCTTTGTATTCGCGGGTGGTCTTCACGTACTGCTTGACCGCGTTCAGCTCGCCGCCGACGGTCGCGTTGATTCCGTCCTTGGAGATGATGATGCGGCCGGTCAGGCCGAGTTTCTCGCAGAGCGCACGCTGCCAGAGCCGGATGGCATCCGGGTCCGGGAGCGGGGTAAAGCCGTAAAAGAGCACAATTCTGTTCAAAGCCACGTTTTAAGGGTACTGGGTGGACCGAAAGCCAGGAGCCGCCGGCCGGGCCCCGGGCCGGGCCGCCGGGAGTCCGCCGTGCTGACCGGGGCCGCGGCCCAGACACCGCCACCCCGGATACCGGCCGGGCGGTGCGGTCACAATTGCGTAAGCAAGGCCTGTTCCCGGGCCCGGCCCCTGTTGCTTGTGGCGGGGCTGGAATACGCTCATGACATGAGTCTTGAGGCCATGGTTGACGTCGCCACTAATCTGCTGGAAATCTGGGTCTCCGGCTGGGCAGGCTTCCGAGGATATGAGACACGCAGGGAGGGCCGGTTCCCGGCGGTTTTCAGGGCGGACACCACCCACGAATGGGAATACTTCGCCAACGATCCCTCCGATGCGGAGTTCGCGGCGCTGGCCGCCACCACCGCGGAAGTACCCGCCCGGATCCTCACAGTCCTCACGAATGACGTTCAGCGGTACCACTTCCTCGCCCAGCAGCACCGCCTCAACGTCACATCTGCCTCGCAGACGATGATGATCGTGGATATGGAGACCCAGGACGCCGAGGACCCCTGGCTTCCGGATGATGACCTCAGATGGGTTCCGTCACGGACCGACGGTGTCCACCACGCCGTGGTCTATGCCGGGGACGAGGTGGCGGCGAGCGGGCGCATGTTCGTGGTGGGCCACACCGCAATTTTCGACAAGATCGTCACCGAGCCCGGGTACCTGCGCCGGGGCCTCGGCAGCTTCATCATGCGCGCCCTCGCCGCCCAGGCCTTCGAGCACGACGTCGAAACCGGGCTGCTGCTCGCTTCACTCGACGGGCAGAAGCTCTACTCGCACCTCGGCTGGACAACGGTCAGCCATGTGCTGATGATCTCCGCCTCGGACGAGGGCTCGGACCTGTCCGTGGGCTGAGTCCCTTGGCTGGCGGGTCACGTGCCCCGGACGATTTGAGGCCGGGTGAAAGAATGTACGAGTGAACCCACATGAGTCCCTGATTCCTCTGCTGGGCCGCGGCCCGGACCCGGAACAGCTCCGTCATGTGCGCACCATTCCCGCCCGCCAGGCCGTGCACGCGCCCTGGCCCGGGTGGGCCCACCCCGATCTGGTGAACGCCTACGGTTCGCTGGGCATCCACGAGCCCTACCGCCACCAGATCCAGGCCGCCGACCTCGCCCACGCCGGCGAGAACGTGGTGATCGCCACCGGCACCGCCTCCGGAAAATCGCTGGCCTACCAGCTGCCGGCGCTGGACGCGATCCACCGCTCGGAACTGCGGGTCCTCGCCGATCCCGGCAAGATCCACGACGACGGCGCCGTCACCCTTTATCTCTCCCCCACCAAGGCCCTGGCTGCTGACCAGCTGGCCGCGATCCGGGCGCTGAAACTCCCCACCGTCCGGGCCGAGACCTACGACGGCGACACCGACCCCGCGTCCCGCCGCTGGATCCGGGACCACGCGAACTTCATCCTGGCCAACCCGGACATGTTGCACTTCGGGATCCTCCCCAACCACGCCTGGTGGGCCCGATTCTTCCGCCGGCTGCGCTATGTGGTGGTGGACGAGGCCCACAGCTACCGCGGCGTCTTCGGATCCCACGTGGCCAACCTGATGCGCCGGCTGCGCCGCATCTGCGCCTACTACAGCCCGGACGGGTCCGGGCCGGTGTTCATCGCCGCCTCCGCCACGGCGTCCGAGCCCGGCACCTCCTTCGGGCGGCTCATCGGCGCTCCGGTCCGTGCCGTGTCCGAGGACTCCTCGCCCCACGGATCCACCACCGTCGCGTTCTGGGAGCCTGCCCTGACCGAGCTCCGCGGCGAGAACGGCGCCAAGGAGCGGCGCACGGCTGTCGCGGAAACCGCGGACCTGCTGGCCAATCTGGTGTCCTCGCGGGTGCGGACCATCGCGTTCATCAAGTCCCGGCGCGGCGCCGAAACCATTGCCTCCATCACCAAGCGGCTCCTCGACGAGGTCGATCCCAGCCTGCCGCAACGGGTCGCGGCCTACCGCTCGGGCTACCTGCCGGAGGAACGCCGGGCCCTGGAGAAATCGCTGCGCTCCGGCGAGCTGCTGGGCGTCTCCAGCACCTCGGCCCTGGAACTGGGCATCGACATCTCCGGGCTCGACGCCGTGCTTGTGGCCGGCTGGCCGGGAACCCGCGCGTCGTTGTTCCAGCAGATCGGCAGGGCCGGCCGGGCGGGGCAGGATGCCATCGCCGCCTTCGTGGCGAGTGATGACCCGCTGGACACCTACCTGGTGAACCACCCCGAGGCGATCTTCGACGTCTCAGTGGAGGCCACCGTCTTTGATCCCTCCAATCCCTACGTCCTGGGTCCCCACCTGTGTGCCGCCGCCGCCGAACTGCCGCTGGGGTATGCCGAGCTGGACCTGTTCGGGGCCACGGCCGAGAAGCTGCTGGACCAGCTCGTGGCCCAGGGATACCTGCGCCGCCGCCCCGCGGGGTGGTTCTGGACCCACCCGCAAAGCGCTGCGGCCATGGTGAACCTGAGGGCTGACGGCGGCGGCCCGGTGAGCATCGTGGACGCCGACACGGGATCCCTGCTCGGGACCATGGATTCCCCGCAGACGCATTACCAGGCCCACACGGGGGCGATTTACGTCCATCAGGGCGAGAGCTACGTGGTGGAGGACCTGAACGAGGACGATCACTGCGTGGTGGTGCGCCGGGCGAACCCGGACTACTACACCACGGCACGGGACGTGACCCAGATCGAGGTGCTCGAAACGCAGCGCACCACCCAGTGGGGCGATGTGGCCGTGCATTTCGGGGATGTGAAGGTTACAACGCAGGTGGTCTCCTTCCAGCGCAAGGCGCTGATTTCCAATGAGATCCTCGGTGAGGAGCCGCTGGAGCTGGGTGCCCGGGACCTGTTCACCAAGGCGGTGTGGTTCGTCATGGACAACCGCTCGCTGACCGGTGCGGGGCTGATCGAGGCGCAGTTCCCGGGTGCATTGCACGCCGCGGAGCACGCGGCCATCGGCCTGTTGCCCCTGGTTGCCTCCAGCGACCGCTGGGACATCGGAGGGGTGTCCACGGCCATCCACGCCGACACCGGGGTGCCGACCATCTTCGTGTATGACGGCCACCCCGGCGGGGCAGGCTTCGCGGAGCGCGGTTACGACAAGGCCAGGGTCTGGCTCGCCGCCACGCGCGACGCAATCAAGGCCTGCGAATGCGAGTCCGGCTGCCCGTCCTGTGTGCAGTCGCCCAAGTGCGGCAACAAGAACAATCCCCTCGACAAGGACGCCGCCGTGACCCTCATCGACGTGCTGCTCAAAGAGGCAACGGACCGGATGTGCACCGGACAGCCGGCCCGCGCCGCGACACCGCTGCAGGCGTAGCCACGGCTGCAGCCACCGGCTCACGGGGGCGGCCCGGCCCTGGCCAGACCCGTGGCCGCGCCCAGGGGCGTGCGGACAGCGAGTTCGGTCCGGACCTGGACGGTGTACCCGGCGCCCTCCGCACAGCTGAGGACCCTGGCGCCGTTGCGGTGTGCCACGTCCACGGCGACGGCGCAGGGTGCTCCCGGAGCGATTCCCCGGGCAGCATCCGCGGCGGCAAGGGCCGCAAGGTCCGCGGCAGCCGCGGCCCGGGACGCCATCGCGGCGGACTGGGCCAGCAGCGCGACCAGGACCGCGGCGAGCACGACCATCAGTCCCAGCCCCAGCGCCAGGACGGTGCCGGCGCCGCGCTCCCCGGGAGGGGCCGGTTGCTCGACCCGGGGTATGCGGCTGTGCGGCCGGTTCACGCGGCCAGACTCTGCAACTGATGGCGCCAGGCCGGGGGGACCCGGGCCGCCGCTGACGGCCCGGACGTTTCGCCACGGGTCCAGGCGCGGGCCGTGAGGGTCCAGGGAAGGAGCGAGCCAACGGCGCCCGGAACCCTGCCCGAGACGGTGACGCTGACCCAACCGCCGTCGGACGCCACGGCCGATACTGCTGAGGCACCCGCGAGCCGGCGGACGATCACGTCCACGGCGGCGGCATCTTCGCCCCGTGCCAGGGCCCGGGCACCGGCCCGTGCTGCTTCCTCCAGCCGCAACTGGGTCGCTCCCGCCGCCGAGCCGGCCAGCAGCAGGGCAAGCAGAAGCACGACGGCGGGCAGCGCCACCGCGAATTCTGCCGTCACGGCACCGCGGCCCGCGCCGCCGCCCGCGCCCTGCCGCCACCGGGGGCGCCCGGCAGTTGGCGGGGACGACGTTGCCCCATCCACCCTCCCGGCCGGCCATCCGCAGTTCATGGCAAGGCGAGTGCCGTGCGGATCAGGTTCAACAGAAAACCCCGGACTTCGTCACTGCGCATGATGAACACGAGGATTCCGGCAAACCCGACAGCGGCGAGCGTGGCAATGGCATACTCGGCCGTCGCCATTCCTGCCTCCGAACCAAGCAGCCTTCCCAGCCATCTCGGCCTTCTCAGCGTTCGCTCCCTGAGCGGGTCGGCGGCGCTGGCCCCTGGATGGATTTCGTGGATCTCAGCGCCCTCCGGCCCAGGGTGGGCTTTCAGCCCCTGGCGGGTACCGGCAGGGGCAACAGGATGGAATGACATGGTGTTTCCTTTCCTTGGGTTCCGGCGGGACCGCCGGGCGTTCTTAGACTCTTCCGGCCGGAACGGCACACCGTAAGACGCCCCTCCAGCCAAGTGGAAAACCCGCCACCCACCGCGGCCTGTGGAGGAAGGCCGCCGCCACCCTCGCCTTCCACCACCGGGGTCAGCCCGGCAGCATCGCCAGCAGCACCGGGGTCAGCCCGGCAGCATCGCCAGCAGCACCGGTAGGACGCCCAGGCAGATGAAGGCCGGCAGCGAACACAGACCGAGCGGCACAACGAGCTTCACTCCCAGGGCTGCAGCCTGCTTCTCAGCGTCCCGGAACCGCCCGCGCCGCATCCGTGCCGCCTGGGCGTAGAGGATGGCGGACGACGGGGCGCCGGTGAGCGCGGCAAACCCCAGGGCATCACGCATGGCTAGGAGTTCCGGCTTCCGGACGTCGGAGCCGCGCCAGGCGGTGTCCCAATCGGCGCCAATGGCGAGTGCCGCGACTACCGGCCGCAGCGGACCACGGATCTCGGGCGCTGCCAACTCGGCGACGAGCGCCAGGGCGCGGCCGAGTCCGGCCCCCGCCTCGAGCATCGCGCCGATCAGTTCCAGCAACATTGCCGCATCAGCGAGCCCGGGCCCGCTGGTTTCCCCGGCTGGTGCGTGGCCGGTTCCTGAAGGGTCTGCACTTCCGGCCTTCGGGGCGGGCCGCGTCCGGCGCCGGAGTCTCCGCCCGGCCATGCCGCGGTCCGCACCCGCGGTTACGGCCGCGGCTGCCAGAACCGCCAGCACCACAAGACCCCCGGCGTCTGCCGTCACGGCGGAGCTCCCTCAGCCGTCCGGACGAGCCGCGCTGACCAGATCCGGCCTGCCGCAGTGAGGGCGAGGCCCGCCGCGAGCGCCGCCACCCCCAGCGGCGTTCCCAGCAGGACCGCTGCGGGATCCGCGCCCAGCAGTACGCCCAGACCCAGACCCAGGAACGGAAGCCACGTCAACAGCCGAACGGTCGCACGGGGCCCGGCCAACGCCGTCTGGCGGGCGGCCTCGGCATCGTCCTCGGCCTCAAGCTGGGCGGCGAAGCGCGTCAACACGTCCGCCAGCGGGCAGCCGCTCGCCTCGGCAACGTCAAAACACGCGGCGAGCTGAAACCAGACGCGGCGCGCACGGACGCCCCCGCCTGCACCACTTCCCCAGGTCTTCCCGGAGCCCGTTCCGCCGGATCTGGCCGCGGCGGAGCGGATGGCGGCTCCGACCGGTGACCCGCGCACCGCGGCGGCACGGGCCGCTGCAAGCATCCGCGCCGATCCCGGGGCGAGCACCAGACCCCGGACCGGAGCTCCTTCCCCGGACACGGGCGCGGCGGGATCGCCCCCGTGCAGGAGCCACAATTCGTCCCACAGCCGCGCGGGAGTGCGGCCCCCCTTGAGCAAAGCCGCCATCTGCTGCACGAGCAGGGTCATCGAAACCGTCGGGGCGCCCCGCCGCCATCGGCTCACTCCGCGCGGAGGCACAGAAGAGCCTACGGCCGGGCCGCCCCGCGCTCGGGCCAGGGCTGTGCGAATCCGGTGGCGGGGGGCTCCCGGTGGGGAGAGGGCCAGGAAAATGGCGAGGGACAGCACACCGATGAGCAGGGCGGTCATGCCGGCCCCACTAATTCCGGGGCCATTCCGAGGCGGACCGCCAGCCGCGGCCACGCCGGTCCACCGCGGACGACCCCGGCACGAATGTCCAGCGCGGAGCCGACCACCAAGCCCGCCGGGGTGTCTTCGAGCACTCCGATGCAGGCCACGGTCCGCCCGTTGCGCATCCTTTCCACGTGGACCACGGCGTCGAGGGCGCTGGCCGCCTGCAGCCGCACGGCGTCCTGCCCCATCCCGGCCAGTGCACCCAGCGCGGTGAGCCTCGCCGGCACGTCGGCCGCGGTGTTGGCGTGAATGGTTCCGCCGCCTCCGCTGTGGCCGGTGTTCATGGCAGCCAGGAGTTCCCGCACTTCGGCACCCCGGCACTCCCC
>DATITT010000046.1:0-5598 GCA_035467435.1 Arthrobacter sp.
ACTTGTTGAAGGCGAGAACCAGGGCACGGCCGGATTCGATGGCCAGCTGCAGGATGCGGACATCCTGCTCGCTGAGCACTTCGTCGACCGCGAGGAGCACGACGGCGACCTCCGCCTTTTCAAGCGCGCTCTGCGTGCGCAGGGAGGCGTAGAAATCGGCGCCCTGGGCCATGTGCTGGCGGCGGCGGATACCGGCGGTATCCACGAAACGCCAGGTGCGGCCGCCGAGTTCGATGAACTCGTCCACCGGGTCACGCGTGGTGCCGGCGGTGTTGTCCACGACAACGCGCTCGGAACCGGCCAGCTTGTTCAGCAGCGAGGACTTGCCCACGTTCGGACGCCCGATCAGGGCGATGCGGCGCGGACCGCCGGAGCGCTCCAGGCCTTCGATCGTGGAGAACTCGGGAAGAGTGTCCATCACGTGGTCCAGCAGGTCGGCGACGCCGCGGCCGTGCAGTGCCGAGACCGGGTAGGGCTCGCCGAAGCCGAGGCCCCAGAGCGTGGCCGAGTCGGCTTCCTGCGCGAAGTCGTCCACCTTGTTGGCCACCATAATGACCGGCTTCTTGGACTTGCGGAGCATCTTCACGACGGCTTCGTCCGTGGCGGTCGCGCCGACGGCGGAGTCGACGACGAACAGCACGGCGTCGGCGAGTTCCACGGCCATCTCGGCCTGTTCGGCGACGCGGGCGTGGATGCCGCGGGCATCGTGCTCCCAGCCGCCGGTGTCGACGACGGTGAAGTTCCGGCCGTTCCAGGTGGCCGAGTACATCACACGGTCACGCGTGACGCCGGGGGTGTCTTCCACCACGGCTTCGCGGCGGCCAAGGATGCGGTTCACCAGGGTGGACTTGCCCACGTTGGGCCGGCCGATGATGGCCAGGACCGGATCAAGCTTGACCGGGCCGTCGAAGTCCTCATCGTCGTACTCGCCGCTTAGGAGGGCGGCGTCGTCTTCGTCCAGATCGTAATCGTCCAGGCCGGCCCGGAGGGAGGCCGCGCGGACCTCGGCTTCCTCATCGTCCAGGGCGGCGAGGTGCTCGGCCACCTGGTCCGTGCCGGTGGGCGTGTATTCGTCTTCGCCGGCGCCAAATTGGCCGGAGGTTTGAGTCGTATCGCTCATTGCACTTTCCTTATGGGGTGATCTGCCGGCGTCCCGGCTACTGCTTCATGACGTTCTTGCGGGGAATCCGCGTCGGGCAAGGGCTGCCCTGTTCTTTGGATCGAGTCCTGGACATGGCGGGCCAGCGCGGCGCGGATCTCGGTTCCGGCCCTGTCCATTGAAACACGCCCGGTCTCGCCGGGCCTGCGGCTGACATTGAGGGCTCCGCCGAAGCTGACGTGCAACCTCCGGCGCAGCCGGGGTACGGCGTCGAGGTGTTCGCCGCCCACCCGGGTCCCGAGGATGGCCACGGGCACCACGGTCGCGCCGGAGTTCAGCGCGAGCCAGGCCACCCCCTTGTTGATGGCGGCGGCTTCCCCGCTCCCCCGCGTGCCTTCGGGAAGAATGCCGACGCACCGTCCCGCGTCGAGCACGCTCTTGGCCGCGAGGAGGGCCGCCCGGTCGCCGGAGCGGTCCACGGCCAGCTGTCCCGAGGCCCGCAGCACGCGGCCGAGGAAGCCGGTGAACATTTCCTGCTTGACCAGGATGTGCATGGCGCGCGGGGACGCCCCGAACATCACGGGTCCGTCCAGGAAGCTGATGTGGTTGCCGGCGAAGATGACCGGACCCGCCGCCGGCACGTTCGACCGCCCGGTGACCGACGTCCGGTAGAGGACGTGGTTCAGGGTCCAGCCCACGGGCCGGCTCCAGATGGTGGTCCAGCGGGTCGGCAGGGTGGCCTCCGGCGGGGACGGAACAGCCTGCTGCCCGGCGTCAGTCACGGTGGAGCGCCTGATGGTTGACGATGCCGTTCACGATGCTGAGTGCGGCGTCGACGGTCCCGGCGAAGTCGAGCTCCGAGGAGTCCAGCGTCACCACACCGTCGGCGGCCCGGGTGAAGTTCACCACGGTCGAGTCCTTCGCGTCGCGCTGGGTGACCTGCGCTGCGAGCTGTTCGGCGTTCTGGCTGCCGCCGAGCTGGATGCCCCGGCGGCGCAGGCGCGCCGTTTCGCTGGCGGTGAGGAGCATCCGCACCTCGGCGTGGGGCGCGACGACGGTGGTGATGTCGCGGCCTTCGACCACCATGCGGCGGTGGTGCTTTTCGATCAGCCCGCGCTGCCGGCGGATCAGTTCGGTGCGGGCACCGAGGGTGGTGGCGACGGCGCTGACGGCGGCGGAGATCGACGGCTCGCGGATCGCGAGGGTGACGTCGGTGCCCCCGACCAGCACGTATTCCTCCAGCGGGCTTGTGCTGATTTCCAGCGGAAAGCTCTTGGAGGCGGCCTCGACGGCGGCGCCGTCCTCCAGGTCCGTGCCGCTGTCCAGGCAGAACCAGGTCAGGGCACGGTACATGGCGCCGGTGTCGAGGTACGCCAGTTTGAGCCGGCGGGCCACCTCTTTGCTGACGCTGGACTTGCCCGATCCGGACGGCCCGTCGATGGCGACGACAAGGCTCTTTCCGGGGCGGAGGACGTCCACGGTTTCGATTAGTTCCTGGGTCATTACTGGAGTACCCGCCATCCACGGTCGTTGAGGGCTTCGATGAGCAGTTCGTGCTTGTTCGGCAGCACGGAAATTTCCACCATGCCCACGTTCTGGCCGGAGGAGTGGTCCAGCCGGAGGTCCTCGAGGTTGACGCCGATCTCGCCGATCTCGGTCAGCAGCCTGGCGATCTGTCCGGGTGTGTCATCCACCAGGACCGTCAGCCAGGAGTAGGCCTGCGGGGGTCCGCCGTGCTTGCCCGGGATGCGGGCCTGGCCGGAGTTGCCTTCGCTGATCAGTTGGGCAAGATCGAGCCGGGCACCGGGCGCCGTCGGGTTTTCAAGCGTCCCGATGAGCCGGTTGAGGTCCTCGCGGACGCCGTGCAGGATCTCCACGACCTTGTCCGCGTTCGCGCCGAGGATCTGCACCCACAGGGTCGGATCACTCGCCGCGATCCGGGTGACGTCCCGCAGTCCGTTGCCGGCGAGGGACAGCGCATGCAGCGGGGTGCCCTGCAGCCGGCTGGCCATGAGCGAGGAGACAACCTGCGGCACGTGCGAGACAAGCGCCACGGCCTCGTCGTGTTCCTCGGCCCCGAATTCGGACACGACGGCGCCAAGGTCCCCGGCCAGCGCACGCGCTGCGTGCAGGGACTCGGGCAGTGTCTCCTCCGAGGGGCACAGGACCCACGGCATCGAGGTGAAAAGCTCGCCGCGGGCAGCGACGGGGCCCGACTTTTCCCGGCCGGCCATCGGGTGGGTGCCCACGTAGCGGCCAAGGTCGGCGCCCCGGGTGCGGAGTTCGGCCTGAATGCCGGCCTTGACGCTGGCGATGTCCACCACGGTTGCCCCCGGGTAATCCCGGAGGGCGCGTTCCACCACGTCCGCCGTGACGTCCGGCGGCGCAGCAACCACCACGAGTTCCGGCTGCTCGCCGTCAAGGCGCGCCAAAGGCAGGCCCGCGCCGATGTCGACGGCGACGGCCTGGTTGGTGGGCGAAGGGTCGGAGAGGAAGACTGCCACTCCTCGGCCCCGCAGCCCCAGCCCAATGCTGGTGCCCAGGAGCCCGGTCCCCACGACCACTACCGGACCGTTAAGGTGGCCGCGGCCGTGGGTGCGAAAGGCGGACATGCCTACAGCCCTACGGATGCCAGCAGGTGGCCGACTTCCTGCTTGCCGAGGTTGCGGATGCTGCCCTGGCGCTGGTCGCCCAGGCCGATGGGGCCGACCTTCACTCGGACCAGGCGCAGCACCGGGAAACCGACGGCGTCGAACAGGCGGCGGACGATCCGGTTCTTGCCCGAGTGCAGCACGACCTCGATCAGCACGTGGCCCGGGGTGGAGTCCACCAGCTTGAAGGAGTCAACCGAAGCGATGCCGTCCTCGAGTTCGACGCCGGCCTTGAGTTCGGCGCCGATGCCCTGCGGGAACGGCCCGCGGACCTGCACCAGGTAGGTCTTGGGGACTTCATAGGAGGGGTGCGTCAGGCGGTTGGCGAGTTCGCCGTCGTTCGTCAGCAGCAGCAGCCCCTCGGTGGAAACGTCGAGGCGTCCGACGTGGAACAGGCGTTCACCGTGGCTGTTGCGGACGAAGTCGCTGATGCAGGGGCGGCCGTCCGGGTCTTCCATCGTGGAGACAACGCCCTTGGGCTTGTTGAACACCATGTAGACCATGTTCTCGTCGAGCTGGATGCGCAGTCCGTCCACGTGGACCACGGCGGTCTTCGGGTCGACGCGGACGCCGAGCTCGGTGACGACCTGGCCGTCGACTTCAACACGGCCCTCCGCGATCATTTCTTCGCAGACACGCCGTGAGGCGACGCCGGCCGAGGCCATGACCTTCTGGAGGCGGATGCCGTCCTGGTCGTGCAGGTCGGACTGGGGCACGTCGGCGCGGGGGCCGCGCTTGCGGGCCGGCTTGCGCACGGGCCCGAGGTTCTGGCCGAAGCGTTCGCTGCCGAAGGCGCGGGGGCCGGCGGCCTTGGGGGCGCCGGTGCGCGGCTTGGGCTTGAGCGCACCGGGGGTGCCGGGGGCCTTGCCGAAACCGGGCTTGCGGGCGGCGGCCTTGCGGGCTGCTTCCTTGCCGGAGGGCGCCTTGGACTTCCAGTCGCCGGAGGCCGGACGGCCTGCCGGCGGCGTGCCGTCGGGACCCTGCAGGTCCGGATCGATGAAGGCCTCTTCGCGGGGTTTGGGGTGCTTGAAGGGGCGGTCTCCGCCGCCCTTGTAGCCTGCTCCCCCGCTGCGGCTTCCGCCACCCTGTGCGCCGCGGCTTGAGCCGCCCTTGTAGTCGGCTCCGCCGCTGCGTCCCGAGCCGCCCTGCGCGCCGCGGCCTGAGCCGCCCTGCGCTGAGTTTTGTCCGGCACTGTTGCGTCCCGAACTGTTACGTGGTGAACCCTGGCGTCCCGCCTGTGTCATGACCCGTCCTTCGTTTGTTGGCCAACGGCCGCTGTCTCCCGACAACACCCGCCTGCTGGGGGCAAAAAGCTTCTGCCCTGGTGGATACTCGTGCGCAGGCAGCGGTTCCTGCCTACATTCTTGCTGCGTCGTAAAACTCTTCGATGCCTTCCAGCCCCGGAAGATGGGGTGAAAGTTGCGGTAATTCCGCCACCGAGCCGATTCCCATCCGCTCCAGGAAATACGACGTCGTGCGGTAGAGGATGGCCCCGGATTCAGGATCTGTTCCCGAGTCCTCGATCAGCCCCCGCTGCGTCAGCGTCCGCACGACAGAGTCAACATTGACTCCTCGAATTGCAGACACCCGCGCCCTTGATACGGGCTGGCGGTAAGCGATGACGGCGAGCGTTTCGAGCGCCGCCTGCGTCAGCCTGGCTGTCTGTCCCTCGAGCACAAATCCGCCGACGACATCGGCGAACTCAGCGCGCGAATAGATCCGCCAGCCTCCGGCGATATTCCGCAATTCAAAGCCCCGGGGGGTGGCACTGAAGCCGTTGAAACTGGCGTCGCGCACATCCGGGGCATTAACAGTATAGCCGTTATACTCCCGCTGCAGTTCCGCGAG
>DATITT010000047.1:0-5771 GCA_035467435.1 Arthrobacter sp.
GGGAACGCTGATCTGACCGATGGCATGTGCCACGTAGCCTGCCAGCAGGCCGCCCACAATGCCGCCGAGGAAGCCTGCGCCCATGAACCCGGCAACGGCGCCGGCGACGAAGCCCGGGGCGATGCCCGGCCGGTCAGCGATGGCGAAAGCGATATAGCCGGCCAGCGCCGGGACGAGGAAGCCGAGCGACAAGGCGCCGATCTTGAAGAGCACGGCGCCGAGGTAGGCGCCCAGCGGGCCCCAAGCCAGTTCCGGGTACTCGGTCGGCAGATTAGTGATCGTATTCTCCGCCAGGATCGTGTCCGCGTACCCGGTGATGTCGTAGCCGCCCACCAGGAAGCCGAGGGCGATCAGCAGACCGCCGCCTGCCACGAACGGGATCATGTAGCTGACGCCCGTGAGCAGGGCCTTCTTCAGCTTGGTGCCGAAGTGCTCGCCCTTTTCCTCGGCCTCCTGCTGGGCCTGTTCCTCGGAACCATAGTGCGGGACGCGGCGGGCGTTCGGATTGTCGGCGGCGGCGAGGGCCTCCTGGACCATCTTCTCCGGCTCGTCGATGCCGCGCTTGACTGGGGCGTTGATGACCGGTTTGCCGGCGAAACGCTCCTTGCCGCGCACGTCCACGTCCACGGCGAAGATCACGGCGTCGGCGGCCTCGATCACGGCCGGGTCAAGGGGCTTGGCGCCGGAGGAGCCCTGCGTCTCGACCTGCAGGTCGATGCCGGCTTCCTTGGCGGCGGCCACGAGCGAATCGGCGGCCATGTAGGTGTGGGCGATGCCGGTGGGGCAGGCGGTGACAGCGACGAGGCGCTTGGGCCGGGGTGCCCCGGCGGTCGCCGGCTCGGTGGTTGAACCGGCTGCGGCTGCGCCGGCAGCAGTAGCTGCGCCTGCAGCGGTAGCTCCGGCCGCTGCCGGGGCAGCGGCGGCGGGCTTGTCCGCGAGGGCGCCTTCGACGAGCTCGACGACCTCGGCCTCTGAGCCCGCGGCACGCAGGGACGCGGTGAAGTCCTTCTTAATCAGCGAGCGGGCCAGTCTGGAGAGCAGTTTGAGGTGCTCCTGGTCCGCGCCTTCCGGGGCCGCGATGAAGAAGATCAGGTCCGCGGGGCCGTCCTTGGCGCCAAAGTCGACCGGCTGGGAGAGCCGGGCCATGGCCAGCGTCGGCTCGGTGACCGCCGTCGAACGGCAGTGCGGGATGGCGATGCCGCCGGGGACGCCGGTGGCGGTCTTCTGTTCCCGGGCGAAGGCGTCGGCAAAGAGGCCTTCAACTTCGGTGGCGCGTCCGTTGGCGGCAACTTTGCCTGCCAGGTGCCGGATCACGTCCTCGGGCGAGCTGCCCAGGTTCTGGTCGAGCTCGACCAGTTCGGTCGTAATGAGCTGAGTCACTGTCAATCCTTCCGGAGGGCCGTGATGGTTACGGCGTCAGGGGTGGTTTGGTGGACCGCCGGGACTGTGGAGCCCGGCAGCGAAGCGGCGGCGGCACCATGGGCCACAGCCTGACGGAGGCAATCGGCCGGGGCGGCGCCCTGGCTGGAGGCGAGCAGGTAGCCGGCCAGCGAGGAATCACCGGCGCCCACCGTGCTCACCGCAGTGACCGGCGGATGCGTGGCGAGCCACGCGCCGTCGGCCGTCACAAGCACCGCACCCTTGGAGCCGAGCGTTGCGAGCACGGCACCCACCCCGGAACGCACGACGGCGGACGCGGCCACCGCGGCAGCCTCCGGATCCGCTTCGAGTTCCTCGGCGGACTTGTGCGTGGCGAATCCGGCTGCGGCAGCCAGTTCCACCAGTTCCTCGGCGTTGGGTTTGATGAGATCCGGTTTCCCCAGCTCGTCGCCGGAAACTGCGGCGGCGAGCGGTTCGCCGGAGGAGTCAACGGCGATGAGGGGAGCCTCGTTGCCGTTTTCCATCGAACGAAGCCGCCGGGTGACGGTGGCGTAGAAGTCGGCAGGGACCCCGGGTGGGAGCGATCCGGCCAGGACAACCCAGCTGGCTCCGCGGGCGCGGTCCAGGAGCAGCCCGATCAGGGCCTCCTGCTGGTCCGCACTCAGCACCGGGCCGGGTTCGTTGATCTTGGTGGTGACGCCGCCGGGTTCGGTGAGCGCCACGTTGCTGCGCAGCGGCTCGCCGATCGGGAGCGCCGCGAACGGGACGTCGCCGTCGCGGAGGCCGGCAAGGACGGGGTCCGCCTCGGCTCCAGGGAGCACGGCGACCGTCGTCAGGCCGGAGGCGACAAGGGCTCGGGAGACGTTCACTCCCTTGCCTCCGGATTCCTGCCGGACGGAGACGGCCCGCTGGACTTCACCGCGGAGCAGGGGGCCCGGCAGTGCCACCGTGCGGTCCAGGCTCGGGTTGGCAGTCAGTGTGACAATCATGCGACCACCACCTCGACTCCGGCGTCCGCGAGGGCGTCGGCCAGGTCCTGGCTGGGTTTGGTGTCAGTGATCAAAGTGTCCAGATCTTTCAACGAGGCGAACTGGACCAGGGTTTCGGCGTCCAGCTTGGAGGAATCAGCCAGCACCACAATGCGGCGCGCTGATTGGACGAAGGCAGCCTTGACAGCGGCTTCTTCAGGATCGGGAGTGCTCAGCCCGAAGGCTGCGTGGATGCCGTTGGTGCCGATGAAGGCGATGTCCGGGCGGATCCGGCGGGCGGCTTCCACCGTGGACTGGCCAACGGCGGCCTGCGTGATTCCGCGGACCTTTCCGCCCAGCAGGTGCAGGGCGATGCCGGGTTCCCCGGACAGCTTTGTCGCGACGGGCAGCGAATGGGTGATGACCACGAGTTCCTCAGCGGGCCCGGAGAGGGCGGCGGTGGCTACCGTCCGGGCGGCCAGGAGTTCGGCGAGGGCCTCAGTGGTGGATCCGGCATCGATCAGGATGCTGCCGGTCCGGTCCTGCGGGATAAGCGCCAGGGCGGCCTCGGCGATCCGGGTCTTTTCCGGCTGCCGCTGGTCGGTGCGGACGAGGATGCTTTCCTCGTTGGTGCTGAAACGGTCCGGGGACACCGCGCCGCCATGGACCCGGCGCACACTGCCGGCAGTTTCGAGGGCGGCAAGGTCTCGGCGGACGGTCTCGGTGGTGATGCTGAAACGCTCGGCAAGGTCCGTGACGCTGGCGCGGCCGCTGGCAGTAATGAGCCCTACGATCAGCTGTTGGCGTTCTTCGGCGAACACTGGCTCTCCCTTGCGTCAGTACTGCGGACCTTCCCGCCACTTCAGTGATAGTCATCACAGGTAGTGGAGTTGATTGACTTTATCTTTGAATCTGTGGCTTTGTCAATGGAAAACAACACGAACGCAGAAACTTCACCTGCCCCCGTTGGGGACATGCCCAGTTTTCGCGCCCACGAGTGGGCATATTGGCACTATGTCCATCGGCGGCTCCGCAGGCTGGGCATGCCCGCTCCGGGGGATTGGTGAGCCGGGGGACATGTCCAGTCTTTCTGCGGAGGAGTGGGCATGTGGGGAGTATGTTCATCGGTGGCTCCGCAGGCTGGGCATGCCCGGTCTGAGGTTCGCGCGCTGGGGTCTCGTGGACCGGGGGACATGCGCGCGCTGGGGTCTCGTGGACCGGGGGACATGTCCAGTGTTCGCGTCGGGGAGTGGGCATATGGGGACTATGTCCACCGTTGGCCTCGAAGGTGGGGCATGTCCCGTGGGCCGGGAGGGGCAGGTGGGGCGGCTGGAAATGCAGGACGCCGGGCCAGACCTTAGGTCCGGCCCGGCGTCCGGGTCGTTCGGGTGGCGCGCCGCGGTGCACAGTAGCGCCCCGGGACTAGATGCCGGCGTCGCGGCTCTCATTGCGGGTGATGGTCTCGCCGGTGTTGGGGTCGACGACGGAGCGGGTCTCGCTGACCCGGCGGGTGCGGCTGCGGCCCGGGGATGCCAAGACCAGGGAAGCGATCAGCCCGATGATGCCCACCGCCATCAGGATGTAGCCGATCATGGACTGGTCAACGTTGGGGATCAGTCCGGGGGTGATGGCCCAGGCCAGAATGGCGCCGAGGGCAATGAGGAAGATGGAGGAACCGATTCTCATGACTTGCTCCTTGTGTCCGGTGGGACGGATTGGTACTGCTAAGCATGCTGTCCACCGTCACGCTACAGCCCGGTGAGTGCTGTTTCAACGATCCGCGCGGCGCCACTCCGGTCAGTTTTCGCGCGGCGGTGCTTGCCTCGGCGGCTCCGGACAGCGGCGGCGCGGAGCCGGGGTGCGGTTGTCCGCTTCCGTGGCGGATCTGCGGCGGGGAAAACCGGGGCGGCATGGGGCGGGGGATCGCACGTACTCTTAAAGCGTGCATCGCGGCAGTTCCCATGCCTGCCGCCCCTCGATTACCCCCGCCACACCCGTCCCGCCACACCTGCCCCCGCACCCGCGCGGGTCCCCGGGCGGGCCTCACAGAAATGCCGGTACCCATGCCTGAAGCTTCCCCCAGAGTCGTTGTTACCGGACTGGGCGCCGTGACCCCTGTAGGCGGGACCGCTCCCGAGACCCGGGCGGCGCTGCTGGCCGGGCGCTCCGGAATTGTGGCGCTCGACGAGGACTGGGCGCAGGCCCTGCCCGTCCGGATGGCAGGTCGGGTGAAGGTTGATGTCGCCTCGCTGCTCACCACTCCCGAATACAAGAGGATGGACCGGTGCGGGCATCTGGCGCTGATTGCCGCCCGGGAAGCGTGGGAGCAGGCCGGCCGCCCGGAGACTGATCCGGAGCGCCTGGCGGTGGTGATCGGTTCCGGCTACGGCGGCCTGGACACCACTCTTGAGCAGACCCGGACGCTGGATTCCAGTGGCCCGCGCAGGGTTTCCCCGCATACCCTCACCCGGATCATGACCAACGCCCCTGCCGCCTGGGTCTCCATCGACGTCGGGGCCAAGGGAGGGGCGCGCACTCCGGTGAGCGCCTGCGCCTCCGGAGCGGAAGCCATCTCCCAGGCCGCCGATATGATCCTGGCCGGGGCAGCGGACGTGGTGATCGCGGGCGGCGTGGATTCCTGCATCAATGGCCTGATCATCAGCGGTTTCGCGCAGATCCGCGCCCTCTCCACCCGCAACGAGGACCCGCAGTCCGCATCGCGGCCCTTCGACACGGACCGGGACGGATTCGTCCTGGCCGAAGGCGCAGCGATCCTGGTCCTGGAACGCGAGGACCACGCCCGGGCCCGCGGGGCGGAAATCCTGGGCGTCGTGGCCGGAACCGCGGTGACGTCCGACGCCGTCGACATCGTCGCTGCCGATCCGGCCATGCAGCGCCGGGTGATGGAAAAGGCAATCGCCGCCGCCGGCCTTGGCCCGGGGGACATCGGCCTTGTCCACGCCCACGCCACGTCCACACCGGTCGGCGACCGCCTGGAAGCCGAAGCGATCAGGGCCGTACTCGGAAACCAGGTTCCCGTCACTTCCACGAAATCCCTCACCGGGCACCTCCTCGGCGGGGCCGGCGCGCTCGGCGCCATCGTCCTGATCCAGGCCCTGAAGACCGGGGACGTCCCCGGCATGGGCAACCTGGACCAGCCCGGCGACGGGATCGACCTCAACCTCCTCCGGGAAACCGTGGCAGGACAGCCGGCCCGGGCGGGGATCGCCAACGCTTTCGGATTCGGCGGGCACAGCACCGCGCTGGTGATCACCGAAAGCTAGGCTGTTCCGATGGAGACAGTCGTCTGGTCCAAACCGGAACACGAACGTGCCGGCACGCCGCTGCTGGTGATGCTGCACGGCTACGGCCGGGACGAATCGCGGATGGTGAAGCTCTTTGAGAGCCTGCCGTCCGGGTTCA
>DATITT010000048.1:0-3846 GCA_035467435.1 Arthrobacter sp.
CGAATACGATGTACGGGATGCCCTTCGCGGGTCCGTCCACCGGCTCCCACAGGCTGACGATGCCCGGCAGCCTGGGTCCGCGGACGATCGCGTGGCGGATTTCCAGGCCGTGGGCGGCCACGTCCGAGGAGGTGATGCCGCCCTTGGCGATAACAAAGCGCGGCGGGAACGTCTTCAGGGTCCGGTTTACCACTGCGACGACGGCTGCGGACACCGTGCGGGCAATCCGCAGGCTCTCGGTGGCGTCGTCCGCCTTGATGAGCAGCCGGCTGGTGTGGAGGATGACGTCGGCGCTGTGCAGGGACTCCACGACGTCCCGGACAATGTCGTCCAGGTAGCCCTCGGAACCTCCGCCCAGCAGCTTTTCGACGTCGATTTCCACGATGCGCGCGGCGCGGTGCTGTTCGACGAGGGCCTTGAGCTGGCGGGTCGTGACACCGACGTGCGAGCCCACGACGATGAGGCCGCCGGCGTCGGAGGGGGTGTTGCCCGCGTAGGCCTCCTCGCCGCTGAGCTCGGCGCGGATTTCCTGGCCGATGCGGCCCCGGACGAACGGCGGGCCCACCCGGTAGAGCAGTTTTTTGCCGCGGCGTTCCGCTTCTTCGAGGCCCAGCGCGAGGGCCCGGAGGTCGTTTTCACTCACGACGTCGGCCACGATCGGGGTGGAGTCCGTGGCGGGATCGAGGGCGTCCGCGATGGCCTTCGCCGAGATCCGGGGGTCGCCGTCCGGACCTGCGGCGCGGATGACGTCCAGGGTCAGCACGATCACCGAATCGGCCTGGAAGCGGCCGTGGGACTTCTCTTCGACGTACTTGGCCAGTTCGGAGTTCGCGAAGCCGAAGCTGGCGTCCCGGGCGAATTCGGTGTCGGCCACCGGGGTGAGCTTGCCGGCGTCCTCGCCGGTGCCGCGCATGTAGTGCACGCCGCCGATCGTCACGCGTCCGGCGTCGGGGAACGCCGGGACGATCACGACGCCGTCCGTCAGTTCGCCGCTGACGGCGGCGACGGTTGCCGCGATGGTGTCCGGTTCCAGCGGGTAGTGGCCGCGGAGGGTGGAGTCGCTGCGGCTGACGAACCCCAGCCGCAGGCTGGAACCGGCACCGCTGGAACCGGCACCGCCGGTTTCGAGGGCGGCGGCCGCGAGGGCGTTGCGGACCACCTCTTCGTTGCGGGCGGCTGCCTCGGCGGGGTCCAGGCTCCGGGAGTTGGTCAGGACATAGACGGCGTCCGGGCGGCGGCCGTTGATGCGGTGGCTGAAGGCCCAGGTGAAGTCGGCGACATCCCAGCGGGTGAGCACCGGCAGGTCCGCGACGGATTGCGTGCCCGTCGGGTCGTCGTCGAGCACCACCAGCATCCGGGGGGCCGACGCGGACGAGGCCGCAAGGGCGTCGGCGACAGTCCGGGCGGGAATCCGGACCTCCGCCGGGAAGGCGGCCAGCACTTCTGCTTCGAAAAGCTCTGATTCAAAAAGCACGTGCACTCCATTGTGGTCAAACTCTGCTGCGGAAAGGATTTGTAAGATGTCTGACATCTAGCATTGATTGCTAGTGTGGCATACGGCACAAAGACGCGCAAGTAGACTTGTCCATCAGGCATGTCGGAGACAGCGAATTGGGGAAAATTGGCTAGGAAATCGCTGGTCGGCGTCGTGGCCGACGAACTGCTGGACCGCATCATCGCCGGCGAATTCCCGCCCGGAGCCGCCGTCCCCGGGGAACTGGAGCTGAGTGCCCGCCATGAGGTGAGCCGCATGACGGTCCGCGAGGCGATGAAGACCCTGGAAGCCCAGCAGATCCTCAGCGTGGAGCGCGGCCGCGGGACCTTCGTGAACCCGCTGAGCCGCTGGGCATCCCTGGAGGCGGTCCTCCGGGCGGCCTCAGAGGGGAAGAACGACGCGGCGGCAGCTGTTCAGCTCATTGAGCTGCGCCGGATGCTGGAGACGGGCGCCTGCGAACTGGCTGCGGGCCGGATCAGCGATTCCGACCTCAAGACCCTCTACAGGGAGCTGGAATCGATGCGCGAGGCGCACGACAAGCATGATCTCGCGGCGTTCGTGGCGGCGGACCTTGCCTTCCACGACCTCATCCTGCGCGCCTCGGAGAATGTTTTTGTGGCCGTCCTGTTCGCGCCGCTGCACCGGGTGCTGGAAAAGCGGCGTACGCAGACGTCCGCGGTGCGCGAGATCCAGGCGCACGCGATCGGCCATCACCAGAAGATCGCGGATGCACTGGCCACCCGGGACCCGCACCACGCCCGCGACGCCATGGACGCGCACATGCAGCAGACCTTGGATGACCTCAAGACGTACGTCCTGGCGGACCGACCGGCCTGACGTCCCGGCCGGCTGCCGGCCCGTTTATCCGGCCTGCGGGACGCGCGGCGGTGAGCAGGCGGCTCAGGCGGGGCTCAGGCGAGCGAGAGGAAGAGCTTCTCGAGTTCGGCCCGGTTCAGGCTGGGGTCCTCCTGCTGCATGCACTGCTGCAGACCGGTGGCAATGATCGAGAATCCGGCCTTGTCCAGCGCGCTGGAAACCGCGGCCAGCTGGGTGACGACGCTCTTGCAGTCGCGGCCCTCTTCGATCATCCGCGTGACGGCGGCAAGCTGCCCCTGGGCGCGGCGAAGTCGATTGATGACGGGCTTCATGTCGGTGGGATCGAGTTCCATTTGTTCCTCCGGGTTCAACAGGGATACTTTCCATGATATACCCCCCTACGTATCAGCGGGGCCCTGCCGGGTATGATCTCCCTCGCTCCACCGCCCCGGTTCGTCAGGCCGGCACGGCCGGAGGCTAGGGACCTAAGTACCTAGTGAAGCCTGCATTTTCGGGGTATTGCTGTGAGTGTGAACGCCGCCGGTTTCCTGGACTCCGACGCCGGCCAAGCCGGCGCATGGAGCCCCGCTCCGCGACGGGGCCCGGGCCGGACCCCTGGCCCGGCCGCAGGGTCCTGGAATGCGGGATTGTGGAGCCGCTACGTCGCGATGGGGGACTCGTTTACCTCGGGGCTCGGGGATCCGGAACCGCTGAGTCCAGGCGGCATGCGGGGTTGGGCGGACCGGATCGCCGAGGAGCTCAGCGAGGGAAGGCCGGATTTCCGGTACGCCAACCTCGCCGTGAGCGGCCTGCTCCTGCGCGAGATCCTGGACCGGCAGCTCGGTCCGGCGATTGCACACAAGCCGGACCTGGTCACACTCTCGGCCGGCGGCAACGACCTTGTCTTCCACCGGAGCGATCCTGACCGGCTCGCCGCCACCCTCGACGATGCGGTGGGCATGCTCAGCGCCACGGGCGCCACCATCGTGTTGTTCACCGGCCCCGACTGGGGCGCCACACCGCTGCTGGGACACAATCGCGGACGGATCGCCGTCTTCAACGAGAACATCCGGACCATCGCCGCCCGCCACCACGGTGTGATCGCAGATCTCTGGGCCTTGCGGCAGCTCTCGGACCCACGAATGTGGGACCCGGACCGCCTGCACTTTTCGCCGATGGGGCACCACACCATCGCGGCGATGGTGCTCGAATCCCTGAGCGTCCCCCACAGCCTGAGCCCGCTGGTGCCGAAGCCCATGCCGGCCGGGAGCTGGCGGGAAAGCAAGGCCGGAGACCTCGCCTGGTTCACCAACTACCTGCTTCCCTGGATGGTCGGCCGGGTCAGGAAGCGCGCTGACGCCCCGCCACTGACGCCCAAGCGTCCCGAACCGGGCCCGGTCTCCGGATCCTGAGGCATGGCCTCCCGGCCCTAGTCCCGCCGCGATCTGTCGGCTAATCTGCAGGAACGGCCCACCGCCGGGTATCGATGGCGATCACGAGGAGCGAAGTTGTCTAATCACACTTACAGCATTTCT
>DATITT010000049.1:0-2815 GCA_035467435.1 Arthrobacter sp.
TGGAACGCGTGTTGGGTTAACGCCCTCGGGGGTTCAAATCCCCCATTCTCCGCGTCTGGCCCCGGTCCCTAGGACCGGGGCCTTTTTGTGTCACGAGGATTCCCCGCGGTCAGAGTGGTTTGTAGGACCAAACGCGGGTACATCCGCGGCGTGTCAAGTCCGTCCTGCCCAGCCTTCCCTTGCCCACAGACCTTCCTCCGCGGTGGCCCGTGGGAATCATTCTTGGCTGAGACCGAGGTGCCGAGCGTCGCTTCGTCAGGCATACGGTACGTTACTTTGGACTAGGAAGACCTCTCTTGCCCCGGCAGTTCGATTCCGTGCTCATCGGCGAACTTCATGATGTTCGGCATCATCACCGCGCTTTGCTGCCCTGCCTCTTCGGTGGGGGTAAAGGCCACGAACTCGCACCCGGCGAAAATGATCGGCGTGTGCCCGGCCCGATGATGAACGCGTCACCGCCCTCGAAGATCTCCTCGACCCCGTCGCCTCTCCGGACACCGCCCACGCAATCCTGATCTGGCTACGCCACTAAGGAGACACCCTGGGCCGGGTTGGGCCCAGCCGGCGGAGGCGGGCCCGGGCAGCCTGCTCGCTGGGCCCAACCCGGCCCAGGGCAAGATGGACGACGCCGAGCGTCACCTTCGTGGCCAGCCGCACCGGCAGCGGGATAGGGCCCAGCCGTGCGGTCCGCAGGCCCAGCAAATCACGGTATTTGGGTTCGAGGCTTGCCACGGCTGCCGCGAACAGCACCCGGTAGCCTGGCCTCAGCATTGGATGGAGCGGCGGGTTGCGGATGAACGCCACGGTCTCGGCGACCCTGTCGTCGCAACGGAGCTCGCCGGCGTCGTGCCACCGGTCCAACTGTCGGCGCATTTCCTGCTCGCTGAGGGGCGGGGACTCCACCCCCATGAGCTCGCCGGCCTGCGCCCACTCACGCACGTAGGCGTCGGCACCGCCGGGAATCGGCCTGCCCCAGATCTTGTGGGCCGAGAGGAAAGCGTCGGTGAAGGCAATATGCACCCAGCGGAGCAACTCCGGATCATTCGCCGCGTAGCTCCGAATGACGCCATGTCCGTCCACGTAGTCCCCGCGCACCGACCCATGGAGCCTCAGCACCCAGTCGGAGGCTGCGCGGGCCGCGGCGGTTGAACCGTAGGAAACCGTGAAGATCCAGCGGATCGTTCCGGCAAGCCGGCCCAGGGGGTCCTCCCGGAATCGGGAGTGGTCATGGACGCCGGCCAGCGCGCCGGGATGGAGCGTCTGCATCAGCAGGGCTCGAATTCCCGCCACGATCGTTGGCATGTCCCCATGGACGGCCCAGACCGCGGATCCCGGCAAGTGGAAGCCATGGTCGTCGCCTTCCGCCAGGCGCGGGACCCAGTCCGGCACGGCGTCCCGGGTCCCGGTGAAGGTCTGCTTAAGTTCGGCCTGCCATTCCCTGAGGAGATTGCGCATACTCCATTCTCACCCACTGCTGCGGTGCCCAGTACTCGGCCTAAGAACCAGTACTACTGGGTAACCACCTGTAGTTGGAAGGGAGTAGTTTTTACGGTTCACAGGCCCCCCTGATTGTGGTCCTATGAGAACGTGAGTCCGCGGAATTGGGGGCTAGCGAACAGGAAGCGGGGGTCACATCGTGGGAAAACACTGGGGAAACTCACCGGGTGAGCAAGCAGTTAGAGCGCGCGTAATTGCTGTGCGCTGTCTGTCCGGAGGTTTCTGCCTCTCACTGGCAGTCCTGACCTTCGGGGTCCACGGATTGTCGGGCGGCGGTTCCGCCGTTGTGCCGTCTCCCTCACTTGCCTACGGCGTCGTGGGGCCGGGCACGTTGGATCCGGGCAGTCCAAGCGGTCCGGGCACTCCGGGCACAGCTGGTGCTCTCGCGGTTCCGGCTGCTGACGCCCCGGCGCCGGCGGCTTTCACCGCGGATGCCCTGGCGCTCGTGGCCTACACCCGGTCAACGGTCGAGACAACCTCCAAGGACGGCGTCCCCGGGGAGCCCAATGTGGCGTCCGCCGGACTGAAGCGGCCCGCCGAAGGCTTCCTTATGGCACCACTCGAATCACTTCGGGAGTCCTCTTCCTTCGGGTTGCGAACCAGTCCCATCACAGGGCACTCCGGCGAATTTCACTGGGGCCAGGACTTTGCCGCGCCGTGCGGCACGCGTGTTTACTCGGCCGATGCCGGAGTCGTGCGGGCTGTCGGCTGGCACCCGTGGGGCGGTGGAAACCGTGTGGAAATCGACCACGGCAACGGTCTCATCACCACCTATAACCATCTAGAGGCGATCGCCGTCAAGAAGGGCGACTCGGTACGGGTTGGCGAGGTCATTGCCCGGGTGGGAACTACCGGATCCTCCACGGGGTGCCACCTGCATTTCGAGACCATCCTGAACGGCTCCCACAAAAATCCGCGCGGCTGGATCCTTGTCCCGATCGTGCAGGCGGACCAGCTGGGCGCCATCGAGATGGCCAGCTACGCGCCCGATGCCGGCAGGCCCTCCAACACCTCCCTGGGCTGGGCTATCCCGGTGTCCGACGGCGGTACGCCCTACTCCACGTCCGCCACGCCCGCTCCGTCCATCTGGGACGCGCTGCCGCCGACGAAGACGATGTCAGACACGCCAACGCCCGAGCCCAGCCAGCCGCCGGGCGGGACTCCAAGCGGAACCACGACGACGGTGGGTTCGCCGACGCCGAGCGCACCGCCGTCTCCGTCGGAGCCGGGCACGACGACGCCGTCTCCGTCGGAGCCCGGTACGACGACGCCGTCTCCGTCGGAGCCCGGCACGACGACGCCGTCTCCGTCGGAGCCC
>DATITT010000050.1:0-3939 GCA_035467435.1 Arthrobacter sp.
GCCGGCGTTGATGACTCCGCCGCCGGCCACGATCAGCGGGTGCTGCGCCGCAGTCAGCAGGTCCAGGGCCTTCTCCAGCTGCCGGCGGCTGGCCCGCGGCTTCTCTACGGCCAGGGGCTCGTAGGCGTCGATGTCGAACTCGATCTCGGCCAGCTGCACGTCGATGGGCAGGTCCAGCAGCACTGGACCCGGGCGGCCGGAGCGCATCAGCTGGAAGGCCTTCTGGAAGGCGCCCGGCACCTGGCCCGGTTCCCGGACGGTCATGGCCATCTTGGTGACCGGCTTGGCGATGGATTCGATGTCCACGGCCTGGAAGTCTTCCTTGTGCAGCTTGGCCACCGGGGCCTGGCCGGTGATGCAGAGCATGGGGATGGAATCGGCCCAGGCTGCGTACAGCCCGGTGATCATGTCCGTACCGGCGGGCCCGGAGGTGCCGATGCAGAGGCCGATGTTGCCGTCCTTGGCGCGGCTGTAGCCGTCCGCCATGTGGCTGGCGCCTTCCATGTGGCGGGCCAGGGTGTGGCGGATCCCGCCGTGGTTCCGCATGGCGGAGTAGAACGGGTTGATGGCCGCGCCGGGCAGGCCGAACGCCTCGGTGGCGCCTTCCTTTTCCAGGATGGCGACGGCAGCGTCTACGGTGCGCATCTTAGTCATGGTGTACTCCTCGGAAGTCTGTTTTTGGGTGTGCTGAAGGAAGTCCCGGCGAAGCGCCCCGGACAAACGGGGGGGCTGGGCCGGGCCTGGGGTGCGGTTGGGGCGCCTGGCCTGGCGGGCCGGGCGGCTGCGCTGCTTTGTGGCGGCCTCGGTTACTTTCGACCGGAGAGCTGCAGGACCTGCTTGAAGAGTCCGGAGTGGTCCAGTCCGCCGTCGCCCTGGTTGACGGTGGCGGCGACCAGCTGGGCGACGACGGCGCCGAGGGGGACGGCGACGTTGGCTTCGCGGGCGGCCGAGGTGACGATGCCCAGGTCCTTGTGATGCAGGGCCAGGCGGAATCCGGGGTCGAAGTTGCGGTCGAGCATCTTCTGGCCCTTCTGTTCGAGGACCTTGGAGCCGGCAAGGCCGCCGCCGAGGACCTTGAGGGCGGCGTCCGTGTCGACGCCGTAGGCCTCAAGGAAGGCGATGGCCTCGGCCAGGACCTCGATATTGACGGCGACGATCAGCTGGTTGGCTGCCTTGACGGTCTGGCCGGAGCCGGCCGGGCCGACGTGGACGATGGTCTTGCCCACTGCGGTCAGGACATCCTGGGCGGCCTCGAAATCTGCCGCGTCACCGCCGACCATGATGGACAGGGCGGCATCGAGGGCGCCCTGCTCGCCGCCGGACACCGGGGCGTCCAGGGCGCGGATGCCGGCGGCCTTGGCGTCGTCGGCGAGGCGCTTGGCAACATCCGGGCGGATGCTGCTGGCGTCGATCCACAGGGCGCCCTGCTTGGCGTGGGCGAACACCCCGTCGGGGCCGCTGACGACGCCCTCGACGTCGGGGGAGTCCGGCACCATGGTGATAACGACGTCGGCGTCCTTGACGGCGTCGGCGATGCTGGCCGCACCCCGGCCCCCGTCGGAGACCAGCTTGTCGATCTTGTCCTGGCTGCGGTTGAAGCCGGTGACGGTGTGGCCGGCCTTGACCAGGTTGATGGCCATGGGCAGGCCCATGATTCCGAGTCCGATGACTGCAACATTGCTCATGATGGTTCCTTTACGAAAGTCTGGTGGTGGAGGGGTCAGCGGGCGACGCGCTGGCGGATGGCCCAGGCGAAGGCGGTTTCCGCCGGTGCCTTGTACTCGAGGCCGATGTAGCCCTCATAGCCGAGTTGGCGGCTGCGGGCGATCCATTCGCCGAGGGGAAGCTCACCGGTTCCGGGAGCCCCGCGGCCGGGGTTGTCGGCGATCTGGATGTGGCCGAAGTCCTTGGCGTATTTCTCGATGACGGCGGCGACGTCGTCCCCGTTGACCGAGAGGTGGTAGAAGTCGGCGAGGAGCTTGATGTTCTCCGCACCGGTTTCCTCCTTCACACGGGAGATGACCCGGAGGGCGTCGTCGGCGGTGAGGAGCGGGTATTTGGGGGCGCCGCTGACCGGCTCGAGCAGCACGGTGCCGCCGATGCCCGACACTCCCGCAGCCGCAGCCGCGAGGTTCTTGACCGCCAGTTCGTCCTGGGCCTCCGGGGTCTGCCCGTCCTGCCGGTTGCCGTAGAGGGCATTGAAGGATGTGCAGCCGAGCCGTCCGCCGATGCCGGCCACCACGTCGATGTTGTCCTTGAACTCGGAGCAGCGGCCCTTCCAGGACACGAGGCCGCGGTCGCCGCCCGGCATGTCACCGGCGTTGAAGTTGAGGCCGGTGAGCTGGACCCCGGCGTCGGTGATGGCCCGCTCGAAGCGGGTGACCTCGGCGTCGGCGGGGACTGATTCCGCGAAGGGCCACCATAACTCGACGGCGTCAAAGCCGGCAGCCTTCGCCGCGGCGGGCCGCTCCAAGAGCGGCAGCTCGGTCAGCAGGATGGAGCAGTTCACGGTGTAGGTCATGGCGGGTTCTTTCCGGTGCGGGCGGGAGCTGGAGGAGGGGCTTCTTCGCCTCTCTCAACTTCCACTTTGTGGAATAAAAATTCTGCGTTATGAAAAGTGTAGGGAAGGCAGGGCGGGTGCGTCAAGGGGTGAATGATGAGGCGTGGCTGCCGGGTCCTCAGTCGGGACCATGTTTTTCCGGGCGCAGCGCCAGCAGCCGGGACGTCAGGGCCTGGGGTGTCAGGGCGCAGCCTCAGCGCCCGGGACGTCAGGGACCCGGGCAGTTCAGGGCGGGAGCTTCCCTAGCCCTTCGTGGGGTCCTTCCGGGCCGCCAGGCCCACCAGCGCCCCCACGGCGACGCCGATCAGCAGGCCTGTGAACGGCTTGTCGGCGGTGGCCACGCCGATGGAGAAGCCGAGGGCTGCGCCCACGAGCATTCCGATCCACAGGGATTCGTACTTCACATTCTCAGGCTAGCAAGCGCCGCCAAGCCCCCACCGAGACGGCAACGGGCCCGCCCCGGCGGGGGGCCCGTCGCTTCGGCCGGGCCTAGGTGAGGCGGATCTGGCGGTTGACGTCCTTGTAGAGCAGGTAGCGGAACGGGCCCGGTCCGCCGGCGTAGCAGGCCTGCGGGCAGAAGGCACGGAGCCACATGAAGTCGCCGGCCTCGACTTCCACCCAGTCGTCGTTGAGCCGGTAGACGGCTTTGCCCTCCAGGACAAAGAGCCCGTGTTCCATCACGTGGGTTTCCGCGAAGGGGATGGAACCGCCGGGCTGGAACGTGACGATGTTGACGTGCATGTCGTGGGCCAGATCGTCCGGGTCCACGAAGCGGGTGGTCGCCCAGGCCCCGTTGGTGTCCGGCATGGGCCGCGGCTCGACATCCTGGTCGCTGGTCACGAAGGACTTCGCCGTGAAGCCGTCCAGCCGCTCGTAGGCCTTGCGGATCCACTGGAAACTGGCGGCGTCCCCGGCGGAATCGTTGGAGACTTTCCAGTCCGAGCCGGCCGCGAGATAGGCGTAGCCGCCGGTCTCCAGGTGGTGGATCTCCCCGATGAGCGTCAGCGTCAGTTCGCCTTTGGTGAGGAAGATGACGCCTTCGACGCCGGCCTCCGCCTCCGGCTTGTCGCTGCCGCCGCCCGGCGCCACTTCCACGATCAGCTGCGAGAAGGTCGTGGCGAAGCCGGCGATGGGCCGGGCGATGATCCACGCACGGGTCCTGGTCCAGCCGGGGAGGTTGCTGGTGACGATGTCGCGCAGCACCCCCTTGGGGATGACCGTGTAGGCCTCTTTGACCACGGCGCGGTCGGTGAGGAGCTGGGTCTGCGGCGGCAGGCCGCCCTCGGGGGACAAGTAGTTGCTCATGGGGTCACTCCTGTGTGAAAAGGTCGGCCGAAAGGGGTCAGTTGTTGTGGGATGCTGCCGGCTGTGCCAGCCGG
>DATITT010000051.1:0-8084 GCA_035467435.1 Arthrobacter sp.
TCCGCGCGTTCGGCTCGGTCGGCGGCACGCCGCGTTTTATGGTCTCCGCCAAGGGACCGTACCTGACCGACGCCGACGGCGCCGAATATGTCGACCTCGTCTGCTCCTGGGGCCCGGCCCTGCTGGGACATGCCCACCCGGCGGTCCTCGCCGCCGTGCACGCGGCGGTGGACCGCGGGCTGTCCTTCGGGGCATCCACCCCGGATGAGGCCAACCTCGCGGCGATCGTCCAGGAACGAGTTCCCGCCGCCGAGCGCGTCCGGATGGTCTCCACCGGCACCGAGGCGACCATGACCGCCGTCCGGCTGGCCCGCGGCTTCACCGGCCGTGACCTCATCATCAAATTCGCCGGCTGCTACCACGGCCACCTCGACGGGCTGCTCGCCGCGGCCGGCTCCGGCCTCGCCACCCTGGCGCTGCCGGGCTCCGCCGGCGTCACGGCCGCGACCGCCGCAGAGACCCTCGTGCTGCCCTACAACGACCTCGCCGCCGTCGAGGCCGCCTTCGCCAAGCACGGCGACAACATCGCCGCCGTGATCACCGAGGCGGCCCCCGCCAACATGGGCGTGGTCACCCCGGGTGAGGGCTTCAACGCGGGCCTGGCCCGCATCACGCGCGAACACGGCGCCCTGCTGATCCTCGACGAGGTCCTCACCGGCTTCCGTACCGGGTACTCCGGCTACTGGGGACTCACCGGCGGCGCGGCCGGCGCTGCGCAGCCGTGGACACCGGACCTGCTGACCTTCGGCAAGGTCATCGGCGGCGGATTGCCGACGGCGGCCCTCGCCGGCCGCGCGGAAGTCATGGACTACCTGGCTCCGCTGGGCCCGGTCTACCAGGCGGGCACGCTGTCCGGGAACCCGGTGGCGATGGCCGCCGGCGTCGCGACCCTGACGCACGCCACGCCCGAGGTCTACTCCTTCGTGGACGCCCGCTCGCTGGAGCTCTCCACGGCACTGTCCGCGGCCCTGGAGACGGCAGGGGTGGACCACTCGATCCAGCGTGCCGGGAACCTGTTCTCTGTGGCCTTCGGCACGTCCGCCCGGGGAGTGCACAACTACGACGACGCCCAGGGCCAGGAAGTGTTCCGCTACGCGCCGTTCTTCCACTCCATGCTGGACTCCGGGGTGTACCTGCCGCCGTCGGTCTTCGAAGCCTGGTTCCTGTCCGCGGCGCACGACGACGCTGCGATGAACCGGATCTTCGACGCCCTGCCCGCCGCCGCCAAGGCCGCAGCCGCCGCGAGGTCCTGACCACCGAAGGCCGCACAGCCACGGCCGCCGGTTTCCGGGGGCGTTGTTAAACACTTGGGGCACCCGCCGCGGCGGGTGCCCCAAGTGTTTAAGCTGCCCTTCTGCGGCCTAGAGGACGTCCGAGAGGAAGCCCTGCAGTCGTTCGGTCCGGGGAGCCGTGAAGATCTGCTCCGGGGGACCGGACTCCACAACAACTCCACCGTCCATAAACGTGACGGTGTCCGAGACGTTGCGGCAGAAGCCCATCTCGTGCGTAACCACCACCATGGTCATGCCGCCCTTGGCGAGGTCGGCCATCAGGGCGAGGACGCCTTTCACCAGCTCGGGGTCCAGGGCCGAGGTGGCCTCGTCGAAGAACATCACTTCCGGTTTCATGGCCAGCGCCCGCGCGATCGCCACGCGCTGCTGCTGACCGCCGGAGAGATTCGCCGGACGCGAGTCCGCCTTGTGCTTGAGGCCGACGAGATCGAGCTGTTCGAGGGCCTCTTCACGGGCCTGGTCGGCCGGCAGCTTGCGCAATTTCCGCAGCGCCAGTGAGACGTTGTCCACGACGGTTTTATGGGGGAAAAGGTTGAATTGCTGGAAGACCATACCGATGCGCTGACGCAGTTCGTCGGGGTTGTCCTTGAGCACGGACCGGCCATCCAGCAGGATGTCACCCTGATCCGGTTCGATCAACCGGTTCATCACGCGCAGGAGAGTGGACTTGCCGGAACCGGACGGGCCGATCACCGACGCCGTGGTGCCCTTCTCCACGTGCAGGTCGATCCCGCGGAGCACATGGTTGGGTCCGAAGGACAGGTGCAGGTTCTTGCCGGTCAGCGAACCGGAGGCGAATTCGCTCATGGCTGCGCTCCCTTCCCGATCAGGGCGGCGGCATCGTCCGGTTGTTTTTTCTCCGGGCGGCCAGTGCGCATGCGGTTATCGATGTAGTTGACCAGGTGGGTGAGCGGAACCGTCAGCACGAGGTACAAGACGGCGGCCGCAATCAGCGGGGAGAGATTCCCCGTATTGGCTGCGGCGTCGTTTCCGATCCGGAAAATCTCCCTCTGGCTGGCGAGAAGGCCCAGCAGATAGATCAGGGAGGAGTCCTTGATCAGGGAGATGAACTGGTTCACCAGGGCAGGCAGCACGCGGCGGACGCCCTGCGGGATCACCACGAGGCCCATGGAGGCGTTGTAGCTGAACCCGAGTGCGCGGGAGGCTTCGAGCTGCCCCTTCTCCACGCTCTGGATGCCGGAGCGGAAGATCTCGCCAATGTAGGCGGAGGCCATCAGCGTCAGCGCCAGGATACCCAGCGGAAATGGGTTCGTGGATCCGGTCAGTTCCCGGATTAGGGGGCCCAGCCCGATCCCGATCAGCAGGATGATGACAATGGCCGGGACGCCGCGGAAGACATCCGTGTAAATCCGGGACAACCAACGAAGCACCGTGTTGCGTGACGTGCCCATGATGGCCAGGATCATGCCCAGGATGCACCCGAGCACGCCCGAGGTGACCGCCAGGATCAGGGTGTTGGGCAGCCCAACCGTGAGCATGGACGGGACGACAGCTGCCATCGCCTCCCAGTCAAAGAAGGTCTTTGCGAGTTGATCGAGTGCATCCATGGACTAGGACTTCGGGACGGTGACAGCCTTGGAACCCGGGGACCACGTGGCCGGGGTTTCGCGGTCCGGGTACCATTCCTTGGTCAGCTTGGACCAGGTGCCATCGGCAATCACGGCGTCCAGGCCCGAGTTGAGCGCATCAATGAGTGCCTGGTTGTCCGAGTTCACGGCATACGCGGTGAAGTTCTGGGTGTTCACAACGGACTCGGCGATAACCGTGCCATCGCCTTCCTTGACCTGGCCGGTGGCCTGCTGGGACGGAGCGACCCAGGCGTCCACCTGGCCGTTCTTCAGGTTGGCGTAGGCGGTGTTGTAGTCCTCAAAGCGGACAGGCTCGATCTGCAGGGTGTTGGTGACGTAGTCATCCTGCACCGTGCCCTGGACGACCGCGATGCGGGTGTCCTTGGTCAGGTCCGTGAAGCCCTTGATCTTGTCGTCCTGCTGGGCGACAACGGCCATGTAGCCGAAGTCGTAGCCGTTGGTGAACCCGACGGTCTTGCGGCGGGCGTCCGTGGTCGAGATCGAGGAAGATCCCAGGTCGAACTGCTTGTTCTGGACCTGGGAGAGCAGGGACGCGAAGCCGGTCGACTTGAACTCGACCTCGAGGTCAAGCTTTGCTGCGATGGCGCGCAGCAGCTCGTTGTCGTAGCCGGTGAACTTGCCCGACTCGTCGATGAAAATGTTCGGCGGGGCGTCCGAGAGGGTTCCGACGGTGAGGGTTCCCTCGCTCAGCAGGCCGAGCTGGGACTTGTCGATCTGATCCAGGGGAGTGACGTCCGCGGTCGTGTACTTGTCCAGGGAAGTCTGGTCGCTGCCGGCGAGGGCATCGGTGGGCGTTCCGCTCGGGGCGGCTGCTCCGCCGCCGCACGCGGCCAGCGAGACGGCAACGGCGATCGCTACAGGAACCGTTGTCAGCCACTTCATGGCTTTGTTTTTCATCACGCAATCACTTTCATCGGACGTTAAAGGGGGATCGGGCCGCGCAACGCCCCGGGCCTTGGCGCAGGGCAGGGGCAGGCAAGCCTTCGAAATATAATTGTTTCACCTGACGCAAAGGCCGGATGAATCCGAATTAGTGCGCACCGAGGGCACCCTCGGCCGAATGCGCTTCAAGGGGGAGGCGAATCACCAGCGATCTGGGCGACGCAGCGGCGGCAGTGCGAAATGATCGCCGTTGGCGGCTCTGCCCGCCGGGAGGACCCGGTTGTGTGAGTTCGGTCGCAAACGCTGGAATTGCGGGCTCCGGGCGCCTATTCACGGCGCGCAATGCCGAAGGTTTCGTTTTAAGAAGCGGCCGCGCCCTAGAAGTCCCCGCGGCTGGCGTCCTCGGGCGGCAGCACCGGCCAGTCGCCTTCGATCACGGCCGCGGGCTTGGTCTTGCGCAGATAGCTCTGGAAATCGGAGGCCTGGGCTGAGGCCCACTCGATCTGGAGCTGGTGCAGGTGGCTGGCCGGCATCCGAAGCTTGGGGAACTTCCCGGCCATCGCGTCGAGCATGCGCAGCGTGGCCAGGGCGTCGGCTGCCGAGGTGTGGGCGTTGTCCAGGTTCACCCCATACTCTTCGCAGAGGGCGGTGAGGGTGCGCTTGCCTTTGCGGTACCGGTCCACCTGCTTGTTCATGATGTACGGATCCAGCACCGGGAAGCGGCTCAGCTGCGGCACACCGTAACGGGCCGACTCGGCAGCGAGCACGGTGAAGTCGTAGCTGGCGTTGAAGGCGATGACCGGCACACGGGTGTCGAAGAGTTCCTGGAGCACCGCGGCGACCTCCCGCGTTACGTCCGCGGCAGGACGGCCCTCGCTGCGGGCCCGCTCCGTCGTGACGCCATGGATGTCGCTGGCCTCCGTCGGAATCTCGACCCCGGGATCGGCGAGCCACTCGTGTTCCTTCACGATCCCGCCGTCGGCATCCACCACGGTGATGGACGCCGTGACGATCCGCGCGGAGCGGGAGTTCCGCCCGGTGGTTTCAAGGTCGAAGGCTGCGCGGGGGAGGGTGTTCCAAGTGCTCATGCTTCAACGCTACCTGCTGCCACCGACGGTAATGCGCCACCACCCCGCGCCCCGGTCCGCGTTCCCTGCGTCCCCGGCAGGGAACGCCTGACAGGCCGACGGCGTCCCGCCCCGGCCGCCCGCTCCGGCGCCCCGGCCGCTAGGCTTGTGTCATGCGGATGGAGTATGTGGAGGCGGTGCTGGACGTGGTGGCATTGATCCCCTCCGGCGCCGCGGTGGCGTACGGTGACGTCGCCGAGCTCCTCGGCTCCGGCGGCGCCCGGCAGATCGGTTCCGTGATGAGCCATCACGGCAGTTCCGTGCCCTGGTGGCGTGTCCTGAAGGCCAGCGGTGACGCGCCGCCCGGGCACGAAGGTGAGGCCCTCACCCTGTACATCCTGGAAGGAACCCCGTTGCTGGGGAATTATGCGGAGTACCTCCGCACCGGCGACGGACGCTGGCGCGTGGACCTGATGGCCGCCCGCTGGGCACCGAGCGACGGTGAGTTCGACCGCATCGACGCCGTGGCCGAGCGGCTGGAACGGTCCTTGCGCAAACTGTCGGCCCCGGATGATGAAATGACTGTGTGAGCATCCCGAGCAATAACCCCGAGTCCCTCCCGCCCACATCAACACAGTCCACATCACCACAGCCCGCACCATCACGGCGGGCACCAACACAGCCCGCCGGCAGCGGGACCGCCAAGGGCGGGCAGCGCCCGGCCCGGCCGCGTGCCTCCGGGTCCGCGCTTCGCCTGCTGCCCCCGCGCTCGCTGCACAACGCCGTGCCCGAACTGACAGCGGACCAGCTCGCCGCCGTCGACGTTCCGCACGGCTCCGGCCCGGTCCTGATCCCCGGAGCGCCGGGGACCGGCAAATCGACCGTGCTCGTCGAGGCCGCCGTCCGGCGCGCGCAGCGGGACGGCATCGATCCCGAACGGATGCTCATCCTCGCCCCCGGACGCCTCGCCGCCGACACGCTCCGGGACCGCTTCACCGCGCGGCTGGACCGCAGTTTGAGCACGACGCCGGCCCGCACCTGGGCGTCGTACGCCTTCGACCTGATCCGGCGCGCCAAAGCCGAAGGGATCCTGCCGCTGCCGCGCCCGCCGAAACTCCTGTCGGGCCCGGAACAGGATTTGATCATCAAGGAACTCCTCGAAGGCCACGCGCAGCCCGGACTCGAGCTGCCCTGGCCGGAGGACCTGGGAGCTGCGCTGCAGACCCGCGGGTTCCGGCAGGAAGTCCGCCAGCTTTTTGACCGGATCATCGAATCCGGACGGACCGCCGAGGACCTTGTGGTCCTCGCCCGGCGCTGCCACCGGCCGGACTGGGTGGCCGCGGCGGCGCTGTACGCGGAGTACCGCGACGTGCTGGACCTGCGCATGCCCGAATCCTTCGACCCGGCAGGCATCATCACCGCAGCCCGGCAGATCTTCCAGGACGAACCGGACTTCCTCGCCGCCGAACGCGACCGGCTCCAGCTGGTGCTCGTGGACGACATGCAGGAAGCCAACCCTGCCGTGTTCGAACTGCTCGCCGATATCGCCGCGGGCAAGGAGGCCCTGATCACCTCATCGCCGGACACCGTGGTCCAGGGATTCCGCGGCGCCCGACCGGACCTGGTGGCCGAGCTTCCCCACCTGCTCGCCCCGGCCGGCGGCACCGTCCTCGAACGGCCGCTCTGGACCGCGCACCGCCATACCCCGGCGGTGGCGGACGCCTGGCTGTCCGTCGCCGGACGGATCTCCAGCCGCGCCGGAGGGCAGTCAGCGCGCCGGCTCGAACAGCCACAACTTCCGGGCACCACCGGCGGCACCGTCGAAGCGCATCTGCTGCCGTCGCCCGTGCACGAACTGCGCTACGTGGCGCAACGGATCCTGGAGGCCCAGCTCCGCGACGGCCGCGAACTCGGTGACATCGCCGTGATCGTGCGCAACGGCGGCCAGCTCAGCCAGCTGCAGCGCTACCTCGCGGGCCAGGGCATCCCGGTCCGGATCCCGGTGGCGGAATCCGCCGTCCGGGACGAGGTCGCCGTCCGGCCCTTGCTGGATGCCTATGCCGTGGCACTGGACCCGGCCGTGCTGACCCCCGAGGCGGCCGTGGCGCTGCTGACCTCCAGGATCGGCGGATCCACCGCGATCGAGCTGCGGCGCCTGCGCCAGTCCCTGCGCCGGGAGGAACTCCTGGGCGGCGGCGGCCGTACCAGCGACGTGCTCCTCGTTGAGGCGCTGCTGGAACCGGGCGCGCTGGCGACCCTGGGCATCGAGGGGCACTCCGCGCGCCGGATCGCCCGGATGATCCAGGCCGGCCGGGACGCTGCCCAGGCTCCCGGCGGCAACGCCGAAATGGTGCTGTGGGCGCTCTGGAACTCCACCGGCCTCGCCGCGCGCTGGACCGAGGCGGCGCTCGCAGGCGGATCGGCCGGTGCCCGGGCGGACCGGGACCTGGATGCCATGATGGCCCTCTTCCACACCGCCGAGCGCTTTGTGGACCAGCTCCCCGGGTCCGGACCCGAGCAGTTCCTTGAGTACCTGCTCAGCCAGGAACTCCCGATGGACACCCTCGCCGCGAGGGCCCAGCTGGAGGACGCGGTGGAACTGATGACCCCGGCCAGCGCCGCCGGCCGGGAATGGCCCGTGGTCATCGTCCCCGGCCTGCAGGAAGGCGTGTGGCCCAACACCAGGCTCCGCGGCGAACTGCTCGGCAGCACGCTGTTCGCGGACGCCGTCGAGCACGGCGTGGAGTACGCCCTGCAGCTGGATCCCCTCAGCCGGCTGCGCGAAATCCGCTATGACGAGCTCCGCAGCTTCTCCACCGCGGTGTCGCGGGCACAGCAGGTGCTGATCTGCACCGCCGTGTCCTCCGAGGACGAACAGCCGTCCTCGTTCCTGGATTACGTGGCGCCGCTGGGCGCGGACCAGGACCGGCGCGGCTTCACCCCGGTGGAGCGTCCGCTTACCCTGCGCGCCCTGGTGGCCGAGCTGCGCCAGTATGCCCAGCTCGACGCAGGGACCCCCGAGGCCCTGGAAGCCAGCTCCGTTCTGGGCGCCCTGGCCGCCGCCGAGCCGCCCGTGCCCGGAGCGCACCCCACCAGCTGGTGGGGCCTTGCACCGCTGTCCACCGAGGAGCCCGTCGTTCCCCCGGGCGGCACCGTCTACGTGTCGCCGTCGAAGGTGGAGACCGTGCAGAAATCGCCGCTGGACTGGTTTGTCCAGGCCGCCGGCGGAGAGG
>DATITT010000052.1:0-20138 GCA_035467435.1 Arthrobacter sp.
TTCCTGGCCGAACTCGAGGTGCTGGCCGCCGACGGCGCCGCCGCGATCCACCCGCTGTCCGTCAGTGAGGAATCCCTGCCGGAGCAGAGCCCGCTGACCTCGGAGCTGGAGGTCGCCGGCTGGCCGTATGACCCGCTTGAAGGGCCCATGGATCCACGCACTGGGTCCCGGCTGCGCCTGGTTCCCGGGCGGCGGGCGGCCATGCAGTCTGCGGCGGCCCGGGTGTTGGCGTCCCTGGACTCCGCCGTGCTGCAGGATGCCACCGCCGGGCAGGGCGCCCCCGGACCGGAAAAACTCCGGCCGTTGCGCGGCCCCGCGGGCGGCTGGGCATCCGAGGCCGCGACCCTGCTGGAACGACGTTCCCGCCGGACCGCGGTCCACGACGTGCACCTGCCGGGCCACATCTCCGCGTCCACCCTGGTGGACCTGGAGGAGGACGCCGGTTCCGTCGTCGCCCGGCTCCGCCGCCCGGTCCCGCGGGAACCGGGGATGTCGGCCCGCAAGGGCACCGCCTTCCATGCCTGGGTGGAGGAGTACTTCGGCGCCGCAGGCATGCTGGACCTCGGCGAGGCGGCCGGCTCCGATGACCACATCGACGCAGCGTACGGGCTGGACAGCATGGTGGAAACCTTCCGCCAGTCCGAGTGGGCCAACCGCGCCCCGGCCTACGTTGAGGTGCCGGTGGAGACCCGGATCGGTGACGTCGTGGTCCGCGGCCGGATCGACGCCGTCTTCCGCGATGCCGACGGCGGCTGGGACCTGGTGGACTGGAAGACCGGCCGCCGGCCATCCGCCGCGCAGCTGAAGACCAAAGCTGTCCAGCTGGCGGTCTACCGGCTGGCCTGGGCCCGGCTCAAGGACGTCCCGCTGGATCAGGTCCGGGCGGCGTTCTACTACGTGGCCGACAACCAGGTGGTGCGGCCGCACGATCTGGGTTCAGCGGAACGGCTCGAGCAGATCGTCGCCACGGCCCTGGGGACCGCCTAGCTGGACTTCGCCTGGACCACCGTGAGAGCGGTCGTCGAGGTGTCGTCTGCCGGGTTCGCCGGTGCCGGGGGCTCGGCCGGGTCCACGGCGCCGGCCCGGGCCGGCGCGTCGGCCTGGATGATGGCGAGCGACTGGGTTGACGTGTCCTCCTCGGAGGATTCGTGGGCGGCCGGCGCGTCGTCGGGGATTGCGGTCACGGAGACACCGGACACTTTGCTTGTCGGTGCGTCGTCGGGGATTGCAGGCACGGAGACACTGGACACCTTGCTGGGCGCCGGCTCAGAGCCCTCGGCGGCACTGCTGTCGTGCACAGAGCGGCCATCTCCGGCCACGCTGTCAGCCTGAACCGCGCTGTCCTCTCTCTCCGATTCGAGCGGGATGGGCGTCACCTGGACGGAAGGCATCGCGGTGCTGGAGGGAACGGCGCCGAGGCCCGAGTCCGAGTCCGGGGCCAGCAGGGTCACCTTGCTGGCGGCAGGCACCGGCGCATTGCCCGCAGCCGTGGCCTGCGGCGCCTGGCCTGATGCAGGGCCGGGAGCAGGCGCGGGCTGGGGAAGCGGTTCCACGCTGATCGGCTGCCCGCCGTGCTCCTCGACGTCCTCGGCGAGTGCGGCGAGCATGGACTCGGCCTCGTCGATCATGTCCTGGTTCCCGGCAGCGATGCCCTTGACGAGGTACTGCGCCAGGGCGAACTCGGCGGAGAGCGCGGCACGCCGCAGCAGGTGGGCATCCGGCACATCGCGCCGGGCCGAGGTGTAGTGCGCCAGCACGGCGTCCACGAAGTCCTGGTCGTTGGACGCGACCAGCCAGGCCATGTCGTCGGCCGGGTCGCCGATCCTCAGATCGGTCCATCCCGTCACCGCCGTCACGCGGTCGCCGTCGACCAGCAGGTTGTCCTCGTGCAGGTCCCCGTGGACCACGCAGGGGTTGAAGCGCCAGAGGGAGACGTCCTCAAGGGCGTGTTCCCAGCGGCGAAGCAGCAGGGGCGGAATCTTGCCGGTGGTGGCGGCCTGGTCCAGTTCGTTGAGGCGGCGCTGGCGGAATTCGTTGGGGGTATAGCTGGGCAGATCGGCATTGCTGACCAGCGAGTGGGGCAAGTCATGGATGGCGGCGAGGGCTGCGCCGATTTCGCGTGCCACGGCGGGGGATGCGGCGCCGAGTTCCTCGACCGACCGGGTCGAGCCTGCCAGGTGCGAGTAGACGAACGTGGTCAGCGGGCCCTGCCGCACGGTGCCGGCCACGGTGGGCATCAGGAAGGGAAGTTCGGCACGGATGCCCGGGAGGAAGGCGCGCAGCACCAGGAACTCTGTTTCCAGCCGTGCGCTGGCCTCGGGGTGGCGCGGCGAGCGGACGCGCCAGCGCTTGCCTTCGGAGTCCAGGAGGAGGGCCGAGTCGAAGTCCGCCGGATCGTCGGGCGCAGAGCTGACGGCGGTCGGGGTCAGTCCGGGGACTGCCGCGGTTGCCACAGCTGCCAGTTCGATTGGTTTTCTTCTCACGCTTCCACGGTAGATTGAGCGGCGCCCAAGACGGCGATGCAGCACGGCGAGTCCGAAAGATGGGGAATAAATTGCACCCCGGGCCCCGTTCCTGCGCCGTGCCCTGCCGCCAACCGCGGGGCACGTGCGGATGCCCACATACGCCCGGGAGAAATGTCATTTGTCAGCGGGAGTCAGTACGGTGGGTACATGAGTCTTGCGGAGTCACCGGCGTCCAATCACCAAGCCCAGGCGGGCACGTCAATCTCCCCGCACACCGGCCTCGTCGCCAACCATCTCCTGGACACTGTCCTTCCGGTGCCTCCGGCGCTGATTGACCGGGGCTCCGATGCACGGCTCAAGCCCGGGATGCTCGAGGAGCTCCTGCGCTCCGGCGCCGCACAGGCCATGGTGCTGTCCGGCCGGCAGGCCCTCATCAACGGCAGCAGCCTGGTGCTGCTGGACGCCGCCGAACTTGCCCGGCACCTGCAGGACACGGCCTATGCCCCGGAACAGCTGATTTACCTGGGCTCGGCCCTGCCCGGCTCGGACCTTGCGGCGGGCACGCACCTGGTGCTCTTTCTCCTGCCGCAGCAGTTCGAGGTCCAGGCCGAGGAATTCGAAGACCACATTGCCGGCATCCCCGAGGGAGCCCAATGGGCAGGGTTCCGTGATGTCGCGGCCACACTGAACCCCACGGACACTGCGATCTTCATCGAGGCCAGCGCCATCGCCAACTGGCACGCCACCCACACGCACTGCCCGCGCTGCGGCACCGCCACCGCGCTGGAAGCCGGAGGCTGGGTCCGCCGTTGCCCCGCGGACGGCTCCGAGCACTACCCGCGAACCGATCCGGCCATCATCGTCACGGTCGTGGGCAGGGACGGCCGGCTGTTGCTCGGCGGCGGCGGCCCCCTTGATGCCCGGAACTATTCCACCCTCGCCGGGTTCGTCGAACCGGGGGAGTCGCTGGAACAAGCCGTAGTCCGGGAGATCGGCGAGGAAGTCGGCGTACGGGTCACCGCCAGCCAGTACCTCGGTTCCCAGCCATGGCCCTTCCCGGCCTCCCTGATGCTCGGCTTCACCGCCACGACCGCGGACACCGAAGCCACGCCCGACGGCGTCGAGGTCACGCGGGCGCGCTGGTTCAGCCGGAGCGAACTGCAGGAGGCAGTACTCAGCGGCGACATCGTCATCTCCAGCAGGCTGTCCATCGCCCGGGCCCTGATCGAGCACTGGTACGGCGGGGTCATCCAGGACCGCGCAGACAACCCTTAAGGCGCCCGTGACAACACGCAGCGGCAACCCCGCGCCGCGGACCAACCACCGCGGCGCATCCACAGCACACCCTCAAACGACTGAGCAGCAGACGTGAACACAGATATTTTCCAGTCCAGCGCATTCCCTCCCGGCCAGCCAGACGGCGTTGCGCCGGACACCGAGGCCGCGGCGCCGGACAACCGTTCCCTCGAGGAGCGCATTCTCGGCGGCCTCGACGCCGAACAGCGCGAAGTCGCCAGCACCCTGCAGGGACCCATGTGCGTCCTGGCCGGCGCCGGCACCGGCAAGACCCGCGCCATTACGCACCGGATCGCCTACGGGGTGCACTCCGGCGTATACAACCCGCAGCGGCTCCTGGCCGTCACCTTCACGTCGCGGGCGGCGGCTGAAATGCGCAGCCGGCTCCGTGACCTCGGCGTCGGTAACGTCCAGGCCCGGACCTTCCACGCCGCCGCCCTTCGCCAACTCCAGTTCTTCTGGCCCCAGGCCGTCGGCGGCGTCCTGCCCAACCTGCTGGACCACAAGGCCCAGATGATCGCCGAGGCGGCCCGGCGGCTGCGCCTCAGCACCGACCGGGCGTCGATCCGCGACCTGGCCTCCGAAATCGAATGGGCCAAGGTGTCCATGCTGACCCCGGCCAACTATCTGGAAAAAGCGCAGGGCCGCGGCGCCCCGGGCGGCTTTGATCTGACCGCCGTCGCCCGCGTCTTCCAGTCCTATGAGGACGTCAAGACGGACCGGAATGTGATCGACTTCGAGGACGTGCTGCTGATCACCGTGGGCATCCTGCAGGAGGACCCGAAGGTCGCCGCCACCGTCCGCGAGCAGTACCGCCACTTCGTCGTCGACGAGTACCAGGACGTTTCGCCGCTGCAGCAGCGGCTGCTGGAACTGTGGCTGGGCGGCCGCGACGAGCTCTGCGTTGTGGGCGACGCCAGCCAGACCATTTACTCCTTCACGGGTGCCTCGCCGAAGCACCTGCTCGGCTTCAAGGCCCAGTATCCCGAGGCCACAGTCGTCAAGCTGATCCGCGACTACCGCTCCACCCCGCAGGTGGTGAGGCTGGCCAACGAACTGCTGGCCGGCCGCCGCAGCGGTGGTCCCGTCGCCGACGCCGCCTGGGCGACGCCGCTGCAGCTCGTGGCGCAGCGCCCGCCCGGTCCGGTGCCGCAGTTCACCGAATGCTCCGACGACGAGGCCGAGGCCGCCACCGTGGCGGTCAAGGTGCGGGAGCTCCTCGACGCCGGCACGCCGGCCAGTCAGGTCGCAGTGCTGTTCCGCACCAACGGACAGTCCGAAGCCTATGAGCAGGCCCTGGCCTCGGCGGGGATCGGCTACCAGCTGCGCGGCGGGGAACGGTTCTTTGCCCGCAAGGAAGTCCGCGATGCCATCCTGCAGCTGCGGGCCGCCACCCGTGCCGTCGCCGAAACCGCCAGCCCCGAGCCGCTCGGCCAGCTGGTCCGTGACATTGTCGCCTCGCTGGGCTACACGGACGCCGCCCCGCACAGCGGCGGCGCGCTCCGGGAACGCTGGGAATCCCTCGCAGCGCTCGTCGCGCTGGCCGACGAGCTCGTGATCAGCCGGGGCGCGCAGTTCACCCTCGCGGACTTTGTCAACGAACTCCAGGAGCGCTCCCTGGCCCAGCACGCCCCGACCGTCCAGGGCGTCACCCTGGCCTCGCTGCACGCCGCCAAGGGCCTCGAGTGGGACGCCGTGTTCCTCGTCGGGCTCAGCGAGGGGCTGATGCCGATCTCCTTCGCCGACAGCCCCGAGTCCGTGGACGAGGAACGCCGGCTGCTGTACGTGGGGATCACCCGGGCCAGGGAACACCTGTTCCTGTCCTGGTCCACCGCACGGACCCCGGGCGGGCGCGCCAACCGGAAGCCCTCGCGCTTCCTGGATGGGCTGCGCCCCGACTCCGTGGCCAGCTCCTCGGTCCGCGGCAAGGGGGCAGCCCCGCGCCGCAAAGCCGCTGTGCCGGCCACCTGCCGGGTCTGCAGCACCATGCTCACGTCCGGCGCCGAACGGAAAGTGGGCCGCTGCAACCAGTGCCCGCCCAGCTACGAGGAGCAGACCTTCGACGCGCTCCGGCAGTGGCGCAAGGACACAGCGCTCGAAGCCGACGTTCCCGCCTTCGTCGTCTTCACCGACGCCACGCTGACCGCCATTGCCGAAGCCCGGCCCGAATCCCTCGAACAGCTCGCCAAACTTCCCGGGGTGGGCCCGTCCAAGCTGGAGAAATACGGCGAAGCAGTGCTGGCAGTGCTGGTCGAAAGCACCACCCTCTGATGGCTGGCAGCCAGGCAGCTCCCGCAGCCACACCGCTGACCACTGCCGACGGCGCCCCGGTGGAGGTGCGGCGCTCCGCCCGGCGCCGCCGGACCGTGGCGGCCTTCTGGGAAAACGGCACCGCCGTCGTCGCCATTCCCGCCTCCTTCACCCGCGCCCAGGAACGCGAATGGGTGCACCGGATGCTCGAGAAGCTGCGGCGCCAGGGGGAGCGGGGGACCCGCGGCGCCGGCCCGCGCCGTCCGCGCAGCGATGCCGCCCTCGCGGCGCACGCCGCCGAACTCTCCGCTAAGTATTTTGGCGGCCGGGCAGTCCCCACCTCGGTGCGCTGGGTGGGCAACCAGAATTCCCGCTGGGGGTCCGCGACGCCGTCGGAGGGGACCATCCGGCTGTCGGACAAGCTGCAGCCCATGCCGCAGTGGGTCATCGACTACGTGCTGCTGCATGAGCTGGCGCACCTCCTGGTGGCCGGCCACGACGCCGCGTTCTGGCGGCTGCTCGAGGCATACCCGGACACCGTCCGGGCCAAGGCCTTCCTTGAGGGCGTCTCCTTCGCCACGTCCCGCGGCCTTCCACCGGGCGTCGACGACGATGATGTGGACGGCATCGACGCGGACACCCTGACCGTCTGACGTTCCCGGCTGCGGGCACGCGCGTAGTCCCAGCGCCCATGCCGGCGGCACGGAAAAGCCCCGGCAGGAACCGAAGTTCCCGCCGGGGCCAGCCGATCAGCTACGGCTTGGGGCGATCGCCATTGCCGGGAGCGTCGTCCGTTCCGGTCCCGCCGGTGTCTTCGCGGGATTCCTCCCCGGATTCGCCGGATTCTGCCCCGGGTTCCCCGGAGTCTTCCCCGGATGCCGCTCCGGGTTCCCCGGAGTCTTCGCCGGCCGCCGGAGCGTCCTCCTGCTCGTCGAATCCGCCGCTGAGCAGCTTCTGCAGGGCGTCGTCAACCTCTGAGTCGCTGGCCTCGGCCAGTTTCCGGCGTTCGCTGAACCCTTTCGGGTCCTCCAGGTCTTCGGCGGTGGGCAACAGATCAGGGTGCTGCCAGATAGCATCGCGGCCGTCGACTCCGCGTTCTTCCTTCAGCAAGGCCCAGAGGGCGGCAGCCTCCCTGAGCCGGCGCGGCCGCAGTTCCAGGCCCACAAGGGAGGAGAACGCGTGTTCGGCCGGACCTCCGGTGGCGCGGCGGCGCCGCACCGTCTCGCGCAGCGCCGCGGCCGAGGGCAGAAGCTTTTCCGTGGCCGCCCAGCTCAGCTCATCGACCCAGCCCTCGACGAGGGCGAGGGCGGTCTCAAGTTTCTCCAGCGCCTGATCCTGCGCGGGGGTGCGCTGCGGCATAAAGACGCCCTGGGACAGGGCCTCCTGGATGCCCTCCGGGTTGCCCGGATCGAGTTCGCGGGCGAGTTCCTCGATCTTCGAGGTGTCGATGTGGATGCCGCGGGCGTACGCTTCGATGGCGCCGAGGAGGTGCCCCCGCAACCAGGGGACCTGCACGAACAGCCGGGCGTGGGCTGCTTCGCGGACGGCCAGGAACAGCCGGACGTCGTTCTCCGGCAGGCTGAGGCCTTCGCCGAACTTCGCCACGTTGGACGGCAGCAGCGCCATTTCCAGGTCGGCGAGCGGGACGCCGATGTCTGTGGAGCTGACCACTTCGGCCGACAGGGCGCCGATGGCCTGGCCCAGTTGCATCCCGAAGATCGCGCCGCCCATGTTCTGCAGCATTGAGGACGCGCCGCCCATCATGGACTTCATTTCCTCCGGCATCTGCTCGGTCATGGCCGTGGACAGGGCATTCGCGATGCTGTTGGCGACCGGCTCGGTCAGGCGCTTCCAGGTGCCGAGCGTTTCCTCGACCCACTCGGCCCGTGACCAGGCGCGCCCGATCAGGCCCGTGGCCGGCAGGCCGGTGACCTGGTCAAGCCACAGTTCGGCGAGCCGCAGGGCTTCATCGACCTCGCGGGACTGCTGCGCCGTGACGGACGGGTCGGAGCCACTGGCGGCCACGCGCCGAGCGTTTTCGTGCGCCAGCTGCCAGTTCACGGGGCCTTCCGAAGTGGCGCTCATCATGGCCTGGACCTGGGAGAACATCTGGGCGAGGAGGTTCGGGTCGTCCGGAAGGCCCGCGGCCTTTGCCAGTTCCGCGGGGTCAATGTTGCCCATGCCCTGGCCGCCCATCAGGTTCTTCAGCATTTCTGCCAGCGGATCCTTGGGTTCCTCGTCGCCATTGGACGGATTAAGTGGGTTGGAGGTCATGATCCCGCCGATCGTCGGTGTGGCTGCTTCTCAGGTTCACGCTACCCCGCAGCCAGCGGGCTGTCTGCTGAAACCCCGCCACGTTCGCTCTAGGCAAAGAGCCCGGCCTGCAGCCGAGCGCGTAGTGTTAGGACCTGGAATATTGGCAGGCGGCAGCCGCGGCTCAGGGCGCGGGCGCGGTGCGCTGACCAGGGGGTCCGCAGGGTCCCCGGGCGCCGGCACGGAGAGGTCCTTCATTGACGATTACGCAGGGTGGGCAGCCCGCCGACGAGCCGGCAACCGGCCATTCCCGGGGCCGCAGGGCCCTCCTCCCCGGATCACGATCCGGCCAGAAGCGGGACAACCGCTCATCAGCCATGCTCGTCTCGGGACTGCTTGCGCTGGCGCTGGGCGTCACGGCCATGAGCCTGCCTGTCCCGTACGTCGTGGAATCACCGGGTCCGACCTTCAACACCCTGGGCGATGACAACGGCAATCCGGTCATCAGCGTCACAGGCCACGAGACCTTTCCCGCCAAGGGCAACTTGGACCTGACCACGGTTTACGTCGACGGCGGCCCCAACGGGCCGGTGACGGTCTTCGAGGCGTTCTCCGCCTGGCTCAGCGGCGCGAAAGCCGTCTATCCGGAGGAACTCGTCTTCCCCACCGGCGTGACCAAGGAGCAGTCCCAGCAGGAAAGCGCCGTCGCGATGACCACGTCGCAGGAGAACGCCGTGGCCTCAGCCCTCAGGGAACTGGGGATCGTGTTCGAGCAGAAAATGCAGATCGCGGGCATCCCGGAGGGCTCCGCCTCCGCGGGCCAGCTCCAGGAAAACGACGTGCTGCTGTCCGTCAACGGCAAGACGGCGACCGGGCTGGGTGTCGTCCAGGCTGAGCTGGCCGCCGGCAACGGTGCGCCGGTGGAGGTCGTCGTCGACCGTGACGGCAGCAACGTGACCACCAGCATCACGCCAGCCAAGACCGAGGCCGGGCGGTTCATCCTCGGGGTCCTGCTGCAGTACCAGTTCAAGTTCCCCTTCGACGTCAAGATTTCCCTGGAAAAGGTCGGCGGTCCCAGTGCCGGGCTGATGTTCGCCCTGGGCATCGTGGACACCGTCACCCCCGGCGACCTGACCGGCGGCAAGCACGTCGCGGGAACCGGAACCATCACCCCCGACGGCGCTGTCGGCCCGATCGGCGGTATCAGCCAGAAGATGCACGGCGCACGCTCCGGAGGCGCCACCCTGTTCCTGGCCCCGGCCGCAAACTGCGACGACGTCGTCGGTCATATTCCGGACGGTCTGCAGGTGGTTCGGGTCGAGAACCTGGCCGAGGCACGGAAAGCGGTCGAACTGGCCGCGTCCGGGGCCGACACATCCGGGCTTCCGGTTTGCGCCAGCAACTAGACTGGCGGCGGAACTAAGATCAACCGCCACTCGTGGCACTTATGACGGCTTCGCCGCCCTGTTGGGGCGGTGCCGGCGGTCGCTACAATACAGAAACCTCGCGTTCCTGCATCAAGGCACCGCACAGATAACCAAAAACCAATAACTGACGACCAGCTATGAGGTACCGAGTTTGTCCCGTCCCGCCAGCACTGTCCCGCCCGGAAGACCCCAGCAACGACGAAGCGCACTGACGCCGACGTTGATTGTTGTGGCCTTGATTGTTGTGGGCTTCATCTCCTTCGCCAATGTCTGGACGGACGTCCTCTGGTACCAGCAATTGGGGTTCTTCGAAGTCTTCCTGACCGAGAACCTGGCACGGATCGCCATCTTCCTGGCCGGCTTCGCCCTGATGTTCTCCGCCGTCTTCTTCGCCATCCGGATCGCCTACCACTCACGCCCCGTGTACGCCCCGGACGCGGACATCCGGGACAACCTGAACCGCTACCAGGTCCAGCTTGAACCGGTCCGCCGCGTCGTTATGATCGGCCTGCCCATCCTCTTCGGACTGTTCGCCGGAAGCGCCGCGGCCAGCCAGTGGCAGAAGGTGCTCCTGTTCATGAACCAGGAACCCTTCGGCCAGAACGATCCGCAGTTCGGGCTCGACATCAGCTTCTACCTGATGACCCTTCCATTCCTGGGCTTCGTCACCGGCTTCCTGATCAGCGTCACCATCATCGCCGGCATCGCCGGCATCCTGACGCATTACCTCTACGGCAGCATCCGGATCATGGAACGCGGCATCTTCACCAGCCGTGCGGCGCAGATCCACCTTGCCGTCTCCGGTGCGGCCTTCCTGCTCCTGATGGGCGCCAATTTCTGGCTGGACCGCTACGCCGCCGTGCAGAGCAGCGGCGGCCGCTGGGCCGGTGCGCTGTACACGGACGTCAACGCGGTCATCCCCACCAAAGCCATCCTGGCCGTGGCCGCAGTCCTCGTCGCAGTGTTGTTCATCGTCGCTGCCGTGATCGGCAAATGGAAGCTGCCCATCATTGGCCTGGCGATGCTGGTCATCACCTCCATCCTGGCCGGCGGTGTCTACCCCTGGGTGATCCAGCAGTTCCAGGTCCGGCCCTCGGAGCAGACGCTGGAGAGGGAGTACATCGAACGCAACATCAACTTGACCCGCTCGGCGTACGGCCTGGACAAGATCCAGGAAACCCGGTACAACGCCACCACGAACCCCACCACGGGCGCGCTGGCCCCCGACGCGCAGACCACGGCCAACATCCGGCTGCTGGACCCCAACCTGATCTCGGACGCGTTCTCCCAGCTCGAGCAGTACCGGCCCTACTACCAGTTCCCGAGCGCCCTGAACGTGGACCGCTACGAGATTGACGGGAAGATCCAGGACACCGTTATTGCGGTCCGCGAACTCAACCCGGACGGGCTGAGCGCCAACCAGCAGTCCTGGCTGAACCGCCACGTCGTCTACACCCACGGCTACGGCGTCGTCGCTGCCAAGGGCAACAAGTTCACCGTCGACGGCAAACCGGAGTTCCTGCAGTCCGGAATCCCGTCCACCGGCGTGCTGGGCGATGACTCGACCTACCAGCCGCGCATCTACTTCGGCGAGAACTCGGCAGACTACTCAGTCGTCGGCGCCCCCGAAGGCGCCCCGAACCGCGAGCAGGACCGTCCCGCCGCCAAGGAGGGCGACGGCGAAACCCAGTACACCTTCACCGGCGACGGCGGCCCGAACGTGGGCAGCTTCTTCACTACAGTCCTTTACGCGATCAAATTCCAGTCCTCGGACCTGCTGCTCTCTGACGGTGTGAACGCGGAGTCCCAGATCCTCTACGACCGCAATCCCCGGGACCGTGTCAAAAAGGTTGCCCCGTACCTCACCGTGGACGGCAACGCCTACCCGGCCGTCGTCGACGGCAGGGTGAAGTGGATCGTGGACGGCTACACCACGAGCCAGTATTACCCGTACTCCCAGCAGGAGCAGCTTTCCGAGGCCACCGCCGACTCGCAGACGACTGCGGGGCGGACGGTTTCCCTGCCGAACACCTCCGTCAACTACATCCGCAACTCGGTCAAGGCCACGGTGGACGCCTACGACGGAAAGGTGACGCTCTACGCCTGGGACGACCAGGACCCGGTGCTGAAGTCCTGGCAGAACATCTTCCCGTCCTCGCTGAAGCCGTACTCGGAAATGTCCGGGGATCTTATGAGCCACGTCCGCTACCCGGAAGACCTGTTCAAGGTCCAGCGTGAACTCCTTGGCCGCTACCACGTCACCCAGCCGGACAACTTCTACACCAACAACGATGCGTGGAGCGTACCGAACGATCCGACCGTCCAGGGTGATGTCAAGCAGCCGCCGTACTACATGTCACTGAAGATGCCTGACCAGGACAATCCGGCCTTCCAGCTGACTTCCTCGTTCATCCCGCAGGTGGTCAACGGAAACGCCCGCAACGTGCTCTACGGCTTCCTGGCCGCGGACTCCGACGCCGGCAGTGAGAAGGGCGTGAAGGCCGAGAGCTACGGCCAGCTCAGGCTCCTGCAGATCCCGCCGGAGTCCAACATTCCCGGCCCGGGCCAGGCGCAGAACAAGTTCAACTCGGACCCCACCGTCTCGCAGGCCCTGAACCTGCTGCGCCAGGGTGCATCGGCGGTGCTCAACGGCAACCTGCTGACGCTGCCGGTTGGCGGCGGCATGGCCTACGTCCAGCCCGTCTACCTGCGGTCCACGGGTGAGACCTCCTACCCCACGCTGCAGCGCGTCCTCGTGGCGTTTGGTGACAAGATCGGTTTCGCGCCGACCCTGGATGAGGCACTGAACCAGTTGTTCGGCGGTGAGTCGGGAGCCAGTGCCGGCGACTCGGCCAACAACGGGCAGACGCCCGCCACACCGGGCGAGACCCCGTCCGCTCCGGGCAGCACGGACGCCAAGGCAGAGCTGAAGGCGGCCCTGGACGCGGCGAACGCCGCCATCAAGGCCGGCCAGGAGGCCCTCGCGAGGGGTGACTTCGCAGCCTACGGCGAGGAGCAGAGGAAGCTCACCGCGGCCCTGCAGCGGGCCATCGACGCCGAAGCCAAGATCGCGGCGGAAACTCCGGTTCCTGCACCGGCGGCCACCCCGGCGCCGGATGCCACCCCGGCCCCGACGCCGAGCAGCTAGCGCCCGGCTGACTGATGCACGGCTGAAGGCCGGGTTCCCGCTCCCACCGGAGCAGGAACCCGGCTTTTCCGCTTCCCTCCGGACGCGGTCTGCCCCGGGCACCGGGGCCGGGAGACGCACATCACGCCGCCTCGATTTGGCCTCAAGTTCACCGGCAGGTAGAGTTGATCTTGCGACGCGGGGTGGAGCAGTTCGGTAGCTCGCTGGGCTCATAACCCAGAGGTCACAGGTTCAAATCCTGTCCCCGCAACTGAAAAGAAGGTCCGGAACACTGGAAGCAGTGGGCCGGACCTTCTTCTTTAAGCCTGCAGCGGGTGTCGCGGACCGCCGGCAGAACGGCGGTGAGTGCGGTGGCTCGGACCGTGGCTCGGACGGCATGAAAAGTAGGGTAGTGTTGATCAAGCGACGCGGGGTGGAGCAGTTCGGTAGCTCGCTGGGCTCATAACCCAGAGGTCACAGGTTCAAATCCTGTCCCCGCAACTGGAGAAGAAAAGAAAGGCCCGGATCTGTTGATCCGGGCCTTTCTTGTTGCCCCGGTTCCGGCAGCCCCGGTTGCCTGCCGGGCAGGCAGCGGGCCTGCGCTAGCCGTCCTTGAGCTGCTGGTAGGTCTCCAGCGCCCGGGCACGGGACTCCGGCAGCCCGACGATTGGTCCCGGGTAGCCACCAGCGGAACCGTTGGCCTTCCACGGTTCGTGGATTGCCTTGTCATCCAGGCCGGACAGCTCCGGGAGATACGCACGCAGGTAGCGGGCGCCGGCGTCGAACTTTTTGCTCTGGGTGACCGGGTTGAAGATCCGGAAGTACGGCGAGGCGTCGGCGCCGGATCCGGCCACCCACTGCCAGTTCGCCGGGTTGCTCGCGGCGTCGGCGTCCACGAGGGTGTCCCAGAACCAGGCCTCGCCGAGTCTCCAGTCGGCCAGCAGGTTCTTGACCAGGAAACTCGCGGCGGCCATCCGGACGCGATTGTGCATCCAGCCGGTCTGCCACAGCTGGCGCATCCCGGCGTCGACCAGGGGGTATCCGGTGCGGCCCTGCTGCCAGGCGCCGAGTTCGGTGTCCGAGGGTGTCTGCCAGGCGAAGCGGTCAAACTCTGGCCGGTAGTTCCGGGTCGCCAGCTGCGGGTTCTCGTAGAGCAGCTGCCAGCAGAACTCCCGCCAGCCGAGTTCGGAGCGGAAGATCCCGACGTCGGCCGGGGCCGCGGGTCCAAAGTGTTCGCGCAGTGCATGCCAGATGCGGAAGGGGCTGATCTCGCCGAACCGCAGATGTGCGGAGAGCCGGCTGGTTCCCTCGACGCCCGGGATGTTCCGGCCGGTGCCGTACTCCTCTGCCGGACCGTCGAGGAAATCCTCAAGCCGCTGGTGGGCTCCGGCTTCCCCGGGCTGCCAGGTGCTGGCGAGGCCGGTACTCCAGTCCGGCCGGCGGGGGAGCAGCCCCCAGCTGTCGAGCAGGTCGCCAGCCGGGAGCCTGCCCCCGGTGTCCATGGCCGGGGCAGGGAGGCGCTCCGGGGCTTCCAGAGGGAGCCGGGGCTCCGAACCCTCGAGGCAGGCCCGCCAGAAGGGCGTGAAGACCTTGTACGGCCCGCCCGCCCCGGTCCGCACCGTCCACGGCTCAAACATCAGGTTCGCCTGGAAGCTGGCAGCGGTCAGGCCCTGTTCCGCGGCCCAGGTTTTGATGCCGGCATCCACCTCGCGTTCGGGGCCGCCGTAGCGGCGGTTCCAGAGCAGCGTCGAGGCGTCGGTCTCGCGGGCGAGGTCCCGGATGATGTCCGCGGCCGCGCCGCGGCGCAGCAGCAGGCGTGATCCCGTGGCTTCAAGTCCGGCGGCGAGATCCGCCAGCGAATGGTGCAGCCACCATTTCGTGGCGCCGCCGAGGGGCCGCACGCCGGGGGAGGCCTCGTCGAGGACATAGACCACGGTCAGCGGCTGTCCCAGCGACACCGCTTCGCTCAGGGCCGGGTTGTCGTCCAGCCGGAGGTCGTCGCGGAGCCAGACAAGGGTCGAAGACAGGGTTCCCGAAGACATGGGTCAACGGTACACTCGGGGCCCCTCCGCGGCCGCACCACCCCTGCTCCGCAGCCGCACCACCGGACATCGTCCGGGACAACGGAGGCCGGGCCCGGTGCCCGTCGGTGGACGGTCCGGGCCCGGCCTCTGCAGATCCGGTGTCTTCCGGCGGAAACGCGCCGGGGGTTGGCCTACAGCTTGTCGAAGTCCGCCTCCTCGACGGTGGAACCGGAGGCGCGCTTGTCGCCGGCGCCAATGGCGGCAGGGGAGCCGCCGGACTTCAGCGCGGCGAGCCGGGCCTCGATCTCGGTCTGCTCGCCCAGGTCCTCCAGCGAGTTGAACTGTGCGTCCAGGCTGGAGGCGGCGAGTTCCTGCTGGCCCCGCACCTTGGCTTCTTCGCGGCGGATCTTCTCTTCGAAGCGGCCCACCTCGGACGTGGGATCCATGAAGTCGATGCTCTTCATGGCATCGTGCACCTGGGTCTGGGCCGCGGCGGTCTTGGAGCGGGCCACCAGCTCATTGCGCTTGCTGGTGAGCTCGTTGAGCTTGCCCTTCATCTGCGTCAGGCCGTGCTTGAGCTTGTCCACGACCTCGGTCTGGGACGCGATGCTCGGTTCGGCGGACTTCGCCTCGTTTTCCGCGGACAGCTGGCGCTGCAGGGCCACCTTGGCGAGGTTGTCGAACTTCTCGGCGTCAACGCTGTCGCCCTTGGCCCGGTACTCGTCAGCCTTGCGGGACGCGGCGAGGGCCTTTTTGCCCCAGTCCTGGGCGTTCTTGATGTCCTCGTTGTAATCGTCCTGGAGCATACGCAGGTTGCCGATGGTCTGGGCCACAGCGGACTCCGCCTCGGCGATGTTGTTGGTGTAGTCCCGGACCATCTGGTCCAGCATCTTCTGCGGGTCCTCGGCCTGGTCCAGCAGGGAGTTGATGTTGGCCTTTGCCAGTTGCGCCATGCGGCCGAAAATGGACTGCTTCATGGTGATACCTTTCGTCCTGCTCAGTGGTTCCCACTGAAGTTCGGTGAACAGTGAAATATATTGCGTCTATCCGCCGGCCGGAGCGTGTCCGCCGGCGCCTAGTCTGTGTGTGCCCGCCGTGGTAGCCGTTTATTGGCCGGGGGCGTCTGCCTAGAAGTCTCCGCCGCCGCCGAAGTCGCCGCCCCAGCCTCCGCCGGAGTCTCCGCCGCCGCCCCAGCCCCCGCCGGAATCGCCGCCGCCGCCCCAGCCCCCGCCTCCACCGCCACCGTGCAGGATGGAGTTGATCAGGATGCCGCCGAGGATGGCGCCGCCCAGGCCGCCGCCCCCGCCGCCGCCGAACATCCCGCCGCGGCCGTAGCCCTGGTTGGCGTACCCGCCGAAGTGGTCGACGTCGGACTGGGCCAGCTGCGCCGCCTGCGCGGCCAGTGCGTGCGCCTGCTGGGCGTACTGCAGGGCGGTAACGGGGTCGGTGCGCGAGATGGACAGTGCATAGTCCAGGTTCCGCTGGGCTTCCGCCAAACGGGTCCGGGCCTCGGTGCCCACGCCGCCGCGGCGGGCGGTGATGTAGTCAGAGGTCGCGCTGATCTGCGCCTGCGCGGACATGATGCTCTGCTGCAGCGAAGCCTGCGCGCGCCGGGTTTGCTCCTGCTGGTCGCGGATGCCGGAGAGGGCCCCGTCCAGCGACTGGTGCGCCGTCTCGACCCGCTCCATGGTGGCGATCGGATCGATCTTGCCGCCCTGGATCTCGGCCTTGACCTGCGCCAGTGCGGCTTCCACCGCGGCGACCGGTCCGGCGAGTTCGGGGTGCGCCCCGGACTGGATCAGGGCCCTTGCCTGCGCCAGGTCCTGGGAGGTGTCGACGACGGCGGACTCCAGTCCGCTGCGGGCCTCGTCCAGGGTTCCGGCGACCTTCGTGATGGCGCCGATCAGCACGTTTGTCTGGTGCAGGCTTTCTTCTGCCGCCCGGACGGCGACGGCGGCCAGGCTGCCTTCGCCGGCATTGAGCTTCTCCTGGGCCGCGACAGAGGCGTTCTGCACGAAGGCGAGCCGTTCCTTGGCCTGGTTGATGTTGTCGCCAACCTGTACCAGGGCACTCTCGGCGTACTTGACGCGCAGCTCGGCGAGGGACTGCTCGGCGCTGGCGATTTTGGCTTCCGCCTCACTGGCGCCGGCACTGACCGCGGCCAGGGCCTGCGGGGCATTCTTCTCAAGCTCGCGCAGTGAATCGAAGTCTGCCTTCTGCTCCTGCAGGGAGGCCAGGGCGGCCTCGGAACGGCGGATAATCTCACCGAGCCAGGTCCGCTGCTGCTCTTCGGTATCGGGAATGTGGTCATCGAGCTGCTGCTGCAGTTTGAAGGACTCGGACATGTGGCCCTTGGCGTCCTGCAGGGCCTTCGTGAAGTTCCCCACGGCGGCGTCGCCGTATTGTGCCTGCGCGAAGCCAAGCTCCTGCTCGCTGGACTTGATGGCGTCGTCGGCCTCGATCAGCAGTGAGCCGCTCTTGCGGCGCAATTCCTCGACGGTGAGTCCGGCCAGCGGATCCAGCTCGGCGCCCTGCGGGCCGGAGCCCGCCTGCGCTCCCGCGGCAGCTTTTTTCCGGCGGTTGCGAAGATACAGGTAGGCGCCCGCTCCGCCCGCCGCAACGACGCCCACTCCCACGAGAACGGCACTGCCTTCGCCGCCACCCTCTGACGGGACGGTGCCCTTTCCTCCGCTGGCGGCATCGCCGATGGCTGCGGCGCTGTCGATGGCAGCCTGCGCGTAGTTGCCGTCGCGCAGGTTCGGGTCAACCGCACTGGTCACAATGGTCTCGCGCTGGGCATCCGTGATTTTGCTGTTGGACGGCTTGCTCAACAGGTACTGCTTGGTGTCCGTGGCAACCGTCAGCAACATGGCGTTGGCGCCAAGGCTTGCCGTGTCCGCCACCTCAGTGGCCCAGGCATAGCGGTCGGTGGGGTTTTCGAACTTCTTCACGTAGACGACGTGGTACGTCATCGCGTGGTCGGTGCCCAGCTGCTTGATGGCCTGTTCGACTTCGCCCCTCCGGTCGCCCAGGACCCCGGCGGAGTCAACGACCTTCGTGACGGGGTCGAGCGCCACCGGATCTTCGGCGAGGGCCGGAGCGGCGGGCAGCGCCAGCATTCCGACGACGCCAAGAACGGCGAGGAGACGTTTATAGGTAGACCGCATGTGCAACCCTTCAGCACTTCTGCGACCAGTTCGGGCCGAACCGGTCGTCACAGAATGCAGCAGCGCCCCCACGCAGATGTAAAGCCGCAGGTCGCTGTGGCGATTCCATTTGATTCTATGGTGCACCCCATGGGCCGTCCACCGGCGGGAATATGCCACCAGCGAAAAGCGCCGGACCGGTCATGGCGAGGCCGGACGCAGTCCTTCCGGGTGTTCAGCAATCTCCCAGCAAACGTGCGCCCTAGTATCAGTGACATCGTCCATAGTTAATACAGAAGAGGATGAAAGGAAGTCTTATGACTGAGAACCCAGCGCAGGGCGCGTCACCAGAGAACCGGGAGCCGGCCACGCCGAACGAGGGCGCTCCAGGGCACCCGCAGGCTGCCCCCGCGCCGGACTCAGTACAGGAGAATCCGACCCTCCGGCTGGACCGGGCTGCGGACAACCCCCCGCAGCCGGTCTACCCCCAGCACCAGCCGTCCTACGGCCGTCCTCCGGCACCGCAGACGCAGCAGTTCGGTGCCCCCCAGGAATCCCGTGACCAGTACGGCAACAGCCAGTACGCCCAGGGCCCCTACGGCCAGCCCCAGCATGGCGGCTATGGAGGCAACCAGCACGGGTCGCCGTATGCGTCCAACCCGGCCCACGCCCCGAAGCGCAAGGCTGCCTTCGGTGTGCCCACCCTCGTGGCCAGCATCCTCGCGGCAGGCCTGGTCGGCGGCGGTGTGGTCGCAGGGACCACCCAGTTGATGGGTGACCGGGCCATCACGTCCACGGGATCCGGCAGCAGCAGCCAGGCCGGCCCCGTCATCGTGAACAACCGCGACGACGTGAACGCCATCACCGCCGCTGCCGTGAAGGCCACACCGAGTGTCGTGACCATCAAGGCCTCGAGCGGCGGCGAAGGCGGCACGGGCTCCGGCATCATTTTGGACGGCGAAGGCCATGTCCTCACCAACACCCACGTCGTCACGCTCGACGGCACTGCGGCCAACCCCTCGATTGAAGTGCGCATGAGTGACGGCAAGGTCTACAGCGCCAAGGTCGTCGGAACGGAACCGCTGTCCGACCTCGCCGTGGTGAAGATCCAAAACGCCTCCGGGCTGGTCCCGGCAGTCCTGGGCGACTCCAGCAAGCTGAACGTCGGTGACACCGCCGTCGCGATCGGATCGCCCCTCGGCCTGACGGGAACCGTGACCGACGGCATCGTGTCGACCCTGAACCGCACCATCAGTGTTGCCTCCTCGGCCGCGCCCAAGGAAGGCGCGGACAACCCGCAGGGCGGCGACCAGGGCTTCCAGTTCGCCCCGCCGGACGGCGGGCAGGGCCAGAGCACCGCCAACCAGGGAAGCATCTCGATCAACGTGATCCAGACCGATGCCGCCATCAACCCGGGCAACTCCGGCGGCGCCCTGGTCAACACCAAGGGTGAAATCATCGGCGTCAACGTCGCGATCGCCTCCGCCGGCGGCGATTCCGCCGGCAGTGGCAACATCGGCGTTGGCTTCAGCATCCCGATCAACCACGCCAAGCGCGTCGCCCAGGAGATCATCAGCACGGGCAACGCCACCCACGGCCAGTTCGGCGTGAGCGTGAAGCAGAAGACGGCGGGTTCCTCGGCCTCCGGTTTCTCCATCGGGGCTGAAGTCGCCACGGTTGAGCCCGGTTCCGCCGCCGACAGGGCCGGCGTCAAGGTCGGCGACGTCGTGACGAAATTCCAGGACCTCACGATCAGTGACCCGAACCAGCTGACTGCCGCCGTGCGCGAGCAGCCCGCCGGAGCCTCGGTCAAGGTCATCGTCCTCCGCGACGGCCAGGAACAGCAGCTGGACGTGACCCTCGGCGCGGCCGCCGAACAATAGGCGCAGCACCCAGCGATCCCATCCGAAGGCCGGGCAGCACCGTCAGGTGCCGCCCGGCCTTCGCCGTGCCGCGCGCCTGCCTGCACAGCACAGCACTGACACAGGCCTTAACCTCGCCGTTCCCGCGCTCCCCGATATGGTTAGCTAGGAGCAACCCGGCACCCGGGCGCTCCGTGGCCACGACCCCACCCGGCTGGCTGTCCACCCGCATGGAAGGCTGCTGTAAACACAGTGGAAGAGACATTGAAGATCATCGTGCTGGTCAAG
>DATITT010000053.1:0-5561 GCA_035467435.1 Arthrobacter sp.
CGATGTCAGCGGCGCCGCGGGCCAGCAGGACTTCGGCGAGCTCAATCCCGAGCAGGGTGGCCCCGACCTCGGTCAGTCCGTCCGTGGCCTTTTTGTCCCGGACCGTGGCTGTTCCGTCAACGGCGCAGACCACGGCCTCCAGGTACAGCAGGCTGCCCTTGCGGAACGCGTAGGCGCCCACCGGCGCGGCGCAGCCGGCTTCGAGGCGGGCCAGGAGCGCCCGTTCGGCGGTGACGGCAAGCCTCGTGTCGGGGTCGTCGAGGGCGGCGAGGGCCTGCGCGAGCACGCCCTGCGAGCCTTCGGTGGAACCCGCCTTGCGCGGCGCCTCAGCGGAACGGCATTCGATTGCGAGCGAGCCCTGTCCGGCGGCGGGCAGCATCACCTCGGACTCGAGGTACTCGCTGACGGCATCGAGCCGGCCGATCCGGTACAGCCCGGCGGCGGCAAGAACGACGGCGTCAAGATCGCAGCTCTTGCCCTCAACCACGGCAGATGTCATGTTGCCGGGCAGTCCGGGGACGCGGCCGAGCCGGGTGTCCACGTTGCCGCGGATGTCGCGGATGTCCAGGTCCGGGCGGGCCGCCCGCAGCTGGGCTGCGCGCCGCGGCGAGCCGGTGCCAACGGTGGCGCCGATGGGCAGGTCGGCGAGTTTAAGCCCGTCGCGGGCGCAGAGCACATCGCGGACGTCGACGCGTTTCGGCGTCGCTGCGAGCGTCAGCCCGGGGGCTGCCCCGGTGGGGAGGTCCTTGAGCGAGTGGACCGCGACGTCGCAGCGGTCCTGCAGCAGGGCATCGCGCAGGGCAGCGACGAAGACGCCGGTGCCGCCCATCTGGGACAGCGAGCCGGTGAGGACGTCGCCGTCGGTGCGGATGTGGATCAGCTCGGTCGTGAGACCCCCGACGGCGGCCAGCTGGTCCGCGGTCTGCTGCGTCTGGGTGAGGGCCAGCTTGCTGGCGCGGGTTCCGATCCGGACGGTCACGGTGCGACCTGGTCCGCCGCGGGTGTGTCGGCTGCGGCCGGGTAGGGGTCGTGGCCGGTGCCGATGGTGGTGTCGGCGCCCGCGATGGTCGGCTTTTCGCCGCGGAAGTTGGCGCAGCAGCCCGGACGGCAGACGTCGTACCAGGGGCCGAGCTTGGTCAGGTGCGGGCGGTCGGCGATGTTGTTGGCGGCGGTCCGCTCGCAGATCAGGTCCACGAGACCGCCCACGAACTTGCGGTGCGTCCCGGGCGTGGGGACCCGCGTTGCGGCGAGGTCGAGCTTGGCGCAGGTTTCCAGGGCCTCAGTGTCGAGGTCCCAGACGACTTCCATGTGGTCGCTGACGAAGCCGAGGGGCACGATCACGATGCCCTTCACACCCTGGCCGGCGAGTTCCTCGATGGCGTCGTTGATGTCCGGTTCCAGCCACGGCACGTGCGGGGCCCCGGAGCGGGACTGGTAGACGAGGGACCAGGGGGCGGTGTCGCCGGTGGCGGCCTCTACCCGGCGGATGACCTCGGTGCCGGAGGCAAGGTGCTGCGCGACGTAGGCGGAGTCTTCCTCGAAGTGGCGCGGTTCGGCGTCGGAGCGGCCCGCTGCCGCGGCGTCGCGGGTGGGGATGGAGTGCGTGGCGAACAGGATGTGGACCGGCGCGTCCGGGGTGCCGGCCGCCGCCAGCTGGGCGCGGACGTCGGCGAGGCCGGCGGCGGTGCCTTCAACGAACGGCTCGACGAAGCCGGGGTGGTCGAAGTACTGGCGGACCTTGTCGACTTCGAGCCGTCCGTCGAGGCCGGTTTCGGTCAGCGCGATGCCGATGTCCTCGCGGTACTGGCGGCAGCTGGAGTAGCAGGAGTAGGCGCTGGTGGTGATCATCAGGACTTTGCGGTGCCCGGCGTCGTGGATGTCCTGGAGGGTCTGCGGGATGTAGGGGGCCCAGTTCCGGTTGCCCCAGAAGACCGGCAGGTCGATGCCGCGGGTGGCGAGTTCGGCCTCGATGCCGGCCTTGAGGTCACGGTTCTGCTGGTTGATGGGGCTGATGCCGCCGTTGGCACGGTAGTGGTGCGAGACCTCTTCGAGGCGCTCGTCCGGGATGCCGCGGCCGCGGGTGACGTTGCGCAGGAACGGTAGGACGTCGTCCTGGCCTTCGGGGCCGCCGAAGGAGGCGAGCAGCACGGCGTCGTAGGCTTTGGGGGCCATCCGGCCGGCTTCGGTCACCCCGTTGATGGTGGTGTCGGCTGGAACAGAGTCCTGGGGATCGAGCGGGCTCATGAAAGGACCTCGGCAATCTCGGCGGCGCTGACCCGGCGGCCGGTGTAGAAGGGGATCTCTTCGCGGACGTGGTGGCGGGCTTCGGTGGCGCGCAGGTGGCGCATAAGGTCCACCAGGTCCACCAGTTCGGGGGCCTCCAGGCCCAGGATCCATTCCCAGTCGCCGAGGGCGAAGGAGGACACCGTGTTGGAGAGGACCTGGGGGAAGTCCCGGCCCAGCAGGCCGTGGTCACGCAGCATCGCGCCGCGTTCGGCGTCGGGCAGCAGGTACCACTCGTAGGAGCGGACGAAGGGGTAGACGCAGAGCCACTCTGCCGGCTCCACCCCGCGGGAGAAGGCGGGCGTGTGGTTCTTGGCGAACTCGGCCTCGCGGTGCACTCCCATGGCGGACCAGGCGATCTCGGTGCCGCTGAACAGCATGCTGCGGCGGATGTCGCGGACCGCGTGCTGCAGGGCTTCCGGCTGGGGGCCGTGCAGCCAGACCATGATGTCGGCGTCGGCGCGCATGGCTGAAACGTCGTAGCTGCCGCGGTGGACCACGCCGGCCTCGGCCAGCCGTGCGATGAGGGCCTCGTAGTCCCCGGCAGCATCGCCGCTGCGGAGCACGTCGGCGGAGCGCTTGAAAACCGTCCAGAGGGTGAAGAACTGCTCGGCTGATTCTTCGCTGGCTGATTCAGTTTTAGTGACAGTTTCGGCAGAAGTGTGGCTCATGGATACCAGTCTGCCCCCTACCCCCAATGAAGTCGAAATAAAGCACTTCTACAGCGCGTAGAAGTGCTTTATTTCACATCGCCGGGGATTCCGGCTCCGGATTCCGCGACCGCTGCAGGGACGCGTCCCGGACGTCAGGCCCGGCGCAGCAGCGGCACTCAGGACAGCAGCTGCCGGACCTGTTTCGGCGTGTCGGCCACGATCGCCGCAAGGCCTTTGCCGGACAGCCAGCAGCCCACCACGGCCAGGGTCCCGTCCGCCGCGCAGATGCTGCGCACCTCCGCGACGCGGCGCTTGTGTCCGAGCGAGGCGAAGGGCAGCGCGCCGCCCCAGCGCACAACATCCCAGTCCACCACGTCCCCGGCGGTGACCGGAACGGACAGCAGGGCGGAGGCGTCCTTCACAGCAGCCTCGAACAGCTCCGTGTCGGTGCCGGGCTGCGCCCGGACCCGGGCGCCGTGCCGGGCGTCACCGCGCCCGTAGGACAGCCGGACAATGTGGGTGCCGGGGCCGGTCTGGGCTGCCAGCCACTCCCATTTGGCGGTGGCGTGGGTGAGGGCTTTGGCCTGGATTCCGGGGCTCTGCGGCGCGACGAGGACTCCGGTGCCGCGCGGCCGGGCGTCGAGCTGGGGCAGGTCCACCACGAGGGTGACCAGGCTGACATCGGGTCCGGGCTCGGGGCGGTGGCCGGCGAGCTCCGGCAGGGCGCCGGCGAGCAGGTCGATGGCGGCAGGGCCTTCCACCGCGACGACCAGAAGCCCGGCGTCGTAGTCGGTGCCGCCCGCGGAAACCCGCCAGCCGCCGGCCGCGCGCTCCACGGAGTCGGCCTTGGTGCCGCCCAGCAGCGTCACGCCCTGGCGGCGCAGTTCGGCCAGCAGGGCCGCGATCAGGGTGTGCATCCCGCCGCGCAGTCCTGCGACGGCCGATCCCGCCTTCTGCAGCCCCGGGGACGGCGCCCCGGGGACAGCCCCTCCCCCCGCCGGGGGCCCCCGACGCTGCGCTCCGACGGCGGCGGCGAGGGAGCCGTGCTCCCGGATCCCGGCGCGCAGGCCGGGGGCCACCATGTCGATGTCGAGGACGTCCGGGTCCGCGGAGTGGACACCGCCGACGACGGGCGCCACGAGCCGTTCCAGCACGCGCCGCCCCATCCGTGCGCGGACCAGGGCCGAGACACTCGCGGCCTCGGCACGGGTACCCAGCGAGGCGGGCAGCAGCTTGTCGAGCGAGGCACGGAGCGAACCGAGGACGCCGAGGGAGCGGCGGACTTCCGGGTCCCAGGGATTGGCCGGGATGCCAAGGACTCCGGTGCGGGGAAGTTCGCGAGGGCCGTCTGGCAACTGGACCCAGGCGCCGCCCGGCTGGGGGGCGACGATCTTCCCCGCCAGCTCCAGTTCAGCGGCGAGATCCGCGACGGCGGAGGAGCGGGTGGCGAAGGACTCGGCGCCGCTGTCCAGGGTCAGGCCGGCCACCACATGGCTGCCGACGCAGCCGCCCCACGCGCCGGAGGCCTCCAGGACCGTGGTGCGGACGCCCGCGCGGACCAGTTCGCGCGCGGCCAGCAGGCCGGAGATCCCGCCGCCCACCACCACGGCGGTGGGCGCTGCGGTGTCCCCGGCGGCGCCGCCGGCTGCCTCCACGCGCCTACTCCGGAGAGATCGAGTGGATCAGCGTGACGACGCGCGTCAGCACGTCGGGATCGGTGTCCGGCGGCACGCCGTGGCCGAGGTTCAGCACATGGCCGGGGGCTGAAGCGCCGGCGGCGATGACTTCGCGAACATGGGCCTCGAGCACCTCCCACGGCGCGGACAGCAGGGCCGGGTCGATGTTGCCCTGCAGCGGCACCGTGCCGCCCAGGCGCCGGTTGGCTTCGTCCAGCGGCAGCCGGTAGTCCACCCCGACGACGTCGACGCCGACGTCGCGCATGGCGACGAGCAGTTCCGAGGTGCCGGTGCCGAAGTGGATCAGCGGGGCGCCGAGGTCACGTACGTGGTCCAGGGCGCGGGAGGAGGCCGGGGCGACAAAGCGTTTGTAGTCGGCCAGGCCGAGCGATCCTGCCCAGGAGTCGAAGAGCTGGCCTGCGGAGGCGCCCGCTTCCAGCTGGGCGCGGAGGAACATGCCGGAGGCGTCCGCGGCCCAGTTGGCCAGCGCGGTCCAGGTCTCCGGGTCGGCGTGCATCATGGTGCGCGGGCCGAGGTGGTCGCGGGAGGGCTTCCCTTCCACCATGTAGGCGGCGAGCGTGAAGGGCGCGCCGGCAAAGCCGATCAGCGGGGTCTTCCCCAGCTGGGCCACGGTGAGCCGGACGGCCTCGCGGATGGGCTCAAGGGCTTCCCAGGTCAGCTGGGGCAGGGCGGCGACATCGGCCGCGGTGCGGACCGGCTTCTCCAGCACGGGACCGACGCCGGGGACGATGTCCACACCGACTCCGGCCAGCTTGAGCGGGATGACGATGTCGGAGAAGAAGATGGCGGCGTCGACGTCGTGGCGGCGGACCGGCTGCAGGGTGATCTCGGAGGCCAGATCGGGGCGCAGGCAGGAGTCCAGCATGGCGACACCCTCGCGCAGCTTGAGGTATTCGGGCAGCGAGCGGCCGGCCTGGCGCATGAACCA
>DATITT010000054.1:0-13871 GCA_035467435.1 Arthrobacter sp.
CCGGCGGATAGGGTGGAGGGATGGAGATCATCCGCTATGCCGAGCTGAAAGCCCACCCCTGGCGCAACGGCGGCGGGGTGACCCGCGAACTGGCCAGACATCCCGCGGCGGCCTCCCCGCAGGACAACCCGGGGGCCGCCGGCTGGGACTGGCGGGTGAGCATCGCCGACGTGTCCAAGGCCGGCGACTTCTCGGCGTTCCCCGGCATGGACCGCGTCCTCACCGTGCTGGAGGGCGAACTGCTGCTGCTGAGCGTCGACGGCGCGGAACACCCGCTTGAGAAGTACCGTCCGTTCCGGTTCTCCGGCGACGCCGCTGCGGCCGGGGCGCTGCCCACGGGCGACGTCCGCGACCTCAACGTCATCACCCGCCGCGGCGTGTTCAAGGGGTACACCTCCATCATCGAACTCTCCAAGAAGCGGGCGCATCCTGTGTTTGAGGGCCAGTTGGGGATCCTGCTGCAGGGCCAGGCTGCGGTCGCTCCCGGCACCGCCGGCGCCGAGCCGGGCGCGCCGTCCGGCGGGGAGACATCCGAGGGCTCGCCCGGGACTGTCTCCGAAGAGCCGACGACGCTCGGCCGCTATGACGCCGTCGTCGGGTCCGATACCGGCACCCCCGAGATCCTGGGCCGCGGCTTCCTGGCCGTTGTCTCGATCGACCCCGCCGCGGACTAGCGAGCCAGATCGGCACGATCGAGACGACGATCAGGACGACGGCCACGGCGCTCTGACCCTGCGCCAGCATCGAGTGCTCCAGGACTGCCGTTATGAACCCTCAAAACGGCGGGATCGGAGCACTCGATGGTGGGGCCTGCGCGCTGACCGGGCGGCCCCGGGGTTCGCCTCTCCGCGGGGGCGTTGCTAGGCTGGAAGCAAGGCCTCGTCCCAGGGGTCTCCGGACGACGGTTCAGTACCCGGCACGCGACAAGACTGGCCACAGGAGCTGTTATGCCGTGGTTAATTCTCATACTTTCGGGGTCGTTGGAAGCCGTCTGGGCCGCGGCCCTGCACCGCACCGCGCAGGCCACGGGCCGCCGCCGGATTGCACCGGCCGCCGTCTTCCTCGTCTCCGTACTGGCCAGCACCGGCGGCCTCGCGATCGCCATGCAGTCCATCCCGACCGGCACCGCCTACGCCGTCTGGGTGGGCGTCGGCGTGGTACTGACCTCCGCCTACGCCATGATCACCAAGGTGGAGCCCGCGACCGCGGCGCGGATCCTGCTGCTCGGCGGGATCGTCGCCTGCGTGGCCGGCCTGAAGCTGGTGGCGTGATCATGGCCGCGAACCGCAGGCCGGACACGGCAGCCAAAGCACCGGCACCCGAAGCACCGGCCACCACCCTGGCCTGGCTCGTCCTGCTCGCCTCCGCCGTGCTGGAGGCGGTCTGGGCCACGGCCCTGGGCCTGTCCGACGGCTTCACCCGGCCGCTGCCCACCCTCGTGTTCGCGCTGACCGCGGCGCTGAGCATGGCGGGGCTGGGCGTGGCCGTGAAAAGCATCCCGCTCGGCACGGCCTACGCCGTCTGGGTGGGGATCGGCGCGGCCCTGACGGTCGGCTGGGCGATGGCGACCGGCGTCGAACCGGCCAGCCCGCTGAAATTGCTGTTCATCGCGGGGATTGTGGGCTGCGCGGCGGGGCTGAAGCTGCTGCCGGCGACGAAACAGGCGACAAAACCGGCGTCGGAGGCACGGCAGCCGCCTTCCCCCGCGGGAACTCCCCACGTTTGAGGCAGTACGACGGCGTGTACCGGCGACGCGCCGCCGGACCGGCCATGCAGTACTTAATGGTGGGGAGAATCTAGCGCCGACGCCGGAATAGCTGCGCGCCCGCCGGAGTTCTTGGCTGGGACGGCAATTCCGGCAGCGAATAGGAGACCAAAGATGAAGGCAGCGACAGTCCGGCTCGGCGACGGTTTGATGGTCAGTCCCCTGGGGTTCGGCGGCATGGCCCTGACCCCGGTGTACGGGGACGTGGATCCGGCCGAGGCCCTGCGGACCCTGCACCATGCGGTCGATGCCGGGGTCAGCTTCATCGACACGGCGGACATCTATGGCGGCGGCAGCAACGAGGAGCTCATCGCCCGGCTCCTGAAGGAACGCCGGGGCGAGGTGCAGCTGGCCACCAAGTTTGGCCTGGTGGGCACCCCGTCCGCCGGATACTCCGACATCCGCGGTGACGCCGCGTATGTGCAGCAGGCCGTGGACCGCAGCCTGCAACGGCTGGGCACCGACACCATCGACCTGTACTACATGCACCGCCGTGACCTCCGCGTTCCGATAGTGGAAACCGTGGAGGCCATGGCGGGGCTGGTGCAGTCCGGCAAGGTGCGGCATCTGGGGCTGTCTGAAGTGACGGCCGAGGAGCTGCGTGAGGCCTGCAGCATCCACCCGATCGCCGCGGTCCAGAGCGAGTGGTCCATCTGGAGCCGCGATGTGGAACGCAACGTTGTTCCTGCCGCGGCCGAGCTCGGCGTGGGGTTTGTGCCCTATTCGCCGCTGGGCCGGGGATTCCTCACCGGCACGGTGGACGCGTCGAAGCTGGGCAGCAACGACTTCCGCCGCAGCATCCCGCGCTTCGCCGAGGCGGCGCTGGACGCCAACCAGGGCGTGGTCGCGGCGGTGCGGTCCGTCGCGGCTGAACTTGCCGCTGCCGGGCAGGCTGCAACTCCTGCCCAGGTGGCTCTGGCCTGGCTGCTCGCGCAGGGCCGGAAGCTGGGGCTGCCCGTGGTCCCCATCCCCGGCACCCGCAGGGCGGACCGGATCGACGAGAACCTGGGCGCATTGACCCTCAACTTCACCGCAGCGCAACTCGGGAAACTCGACGCCGCTGCGGACGCCGTCGTCGGCTCCCGCTCCGCGGACCCCCAGTGGGTCTCCCAGGGGCGTGAATAGCGTCTCCGTAGACTGAAGCCATGGACTCGCTCATTCACTCGTTACGTGACATCACCATCCGCCGCATTTCGGTCAGCGAGATGGACAACAACGTGTATCTGCTCACCAGCAAAGCGTCCGGTGCGCAGCTCCTGATCGATGCGGCCGATGATCTGGCCGCCATCCAGGGGCTGCTTGCCGACGCCGCCGCGGATACCTCCGCGACGCCGAAGCTGGCGCTGGTTGCCACCACCCACCAGCACTGGGACCACGTCCGTGCGCTGCCGGGCCTGGTGGCCGCCACCGGGGTGAAAACGGCGGCCGGGACGGATGACGCCCCGGAACTGCCGGTGCCGGTGGATGTGCTGCTGGATCACGGGGACGTGGGCAACTTCGACGGCTTCGACGTGACGGCAGTGCACCTGCGCGGCCATACCCCGGGGTCGATCGCGCTCGTGTACCGGGACCCGGAGGGACCGGCGCACATCTTTTCCGGCGACTCGCTGTTCCCGGGAGGCGTGGGCAACACCCAGAACGATCCTGAACGGTTCGCCCAGCTGATCAGCGATGTCAGCGAGCGGCTGTTCGATGTTTATCCGGACGACACCGTGGTGCATCCGGGCCACGGGAAGCCGACCACCCTGGGTGCGGAACGCCCTCACCTGGAGGAGTGGCGCGCCCGCGGCTGGTAGCTTTTCGCTGCGCTTTCAGACTGGCGCTGCGCTTTCGGACGGACGCTGCGGGAATCCCCGTAGCGTCCGTCCGTTTGTGTAGCGGAAACCCGAAACCTTAGCGGCTGCGGCGTTCGTTCGACGCCGGGGCGGACGCGCGGCGGGGGCCGCCGCTGCGTGCCGGACGGCCTTCGCCGGAGCGGCCGTTGCCGCCGCCTGCGTAGGATCCGCCCGAGGTGCCGCCGGTGTTGGAGGACCAAACAGCCGAGTTGCCGCCGGAGGTGGCTCCGGTCTTGCTTCCAGCGGGCTTGGCGCCGGCAGCTGCACGCTGGCCCGTTGCCGGACGCCCGCCGCGCTGGCCGCCGGTGGCGCCGCCCGTGCGGGGGGCCCCGCCACGCGGTGCGCCGCTGCGGGGAGCCCCGCCGGAGCGCGGTGCGCCGCTGCGGGGAGCCGAAGCGCCGCGGGAGTCGCTGCGACCTTCTGCGGCGCGGCCGTCAGAACCGCGGCCGGCCGAGGCGCGGCCGCCGGCAGCCGGAACATCGTTGCGGTGAGTGCCATACGAGGTTGAGCGGCTGCGGACGCTGCGGCGCTCGGCGCGCTCGGCATCCTGCCGGTCCTCGTTGCGCTCGATGACACGGTCCGCTGCGTTGCGCGCGGCAGCCTGGCCTTCGTAGGCCACGGCACGGCGCTCGGCACGCGGAAGATCGGTGCGGGGAGCCTCGGTTCCGACGCGTCCGCGTCCGCCACGGCCGCCCCGGCCACCCGCAGTGGGTGCAGCCTGGGTGGTGCGGCGGGCGCGCTTGCGCTCGGCGTTGGCACCGGTGGAGCTGCCGCCGCCCTGGTTGGACTTGGCGGCCAGCAGTGCGGCGCGGGTGCGCGGATCGATCTTGTCGGCCATTTCGCCGACCAGTTCAGCAACCAGCGGGGAGTTGGCGGTGACGCGTTCGAAGTTGACGTCGACGCCGGCAGCCTTCATGAGCTTCTTGACGTCGGACTGCTGCTCGGGCAGGGTCAGCGTGACCACGGTGCCGTCGGAACCGGCGCGGGCGGTGCGGCCCGAGCGGTGCAGGTATGCCTTGTGCTCTGTGGGCGGATCCACATGGATGACCAGCTCGACGTCGTCGACGTGGACACCGCGGGCGGCGACGTCGGTGGCGACCAGGACGCGGACCTCGCCGGAGGAGAACTCGGCCAGGTTGCGGTCACGGGCGTTCTGCGAGAGGTTGCCGTGCAGGTCGACGGCGGGGATGCCGGCGTCCGTCAGGGTCTTCGCCAGCTTGCGGGCGTGGTGCTTGGTGCGCAGGAAGAGCACCCGGCGGCCGGAACCCGAGGCGAGCTCGACGATCAGCTGCTTCTTGACGGTCTGGTCGTTGACGACGAGCACGTGGTGTTCCATGGTGGTCACCGCGGCCTGGGACTCATCCACGGCGTGGGTCAGCGGGTTGGACAGGTAACGCTGGACGATCTTGTCCACGCCGTTGTCCAGGGTGGCGGAGAACAGCATGCGCTGGCCCTGGCTGGGGGTCATGTCCATGAGCTTCTTGACCACGGGGAGGAAGCCGAGGTCGGCCATGTGGTCGGCCTCGTCCAGTACGGTGATCTCGACACCTTCGAGGGTCAGGACGCGCTGGCGGATCAGGTCCTCCAGGCGGCCCGGGCAGGCGATGACGATGTCGACGCCGGCGCGCAGCGCCTTTTCCTGGCGGGCCTGGGAAATGCCGCCATAAATAACGGTCGTGTTCAGGCCCATGGCCTTGGCCATCGGCTCGATGGTCGCGTTCAGCTGGGTGGCCAGCTCACGGGTCGGCGCGAGGACCAGGCCCATCGGGCGGCCGGGCTTGCGGAAGTGCTTGGCTTCCCGCTCAGCGAGTCGTGCTACAAGCGGGATGGCGAAGGCAATGGTCTTGCCGGAGCCGGTGCGGCCGCGGCCCAGGACGTCGCGTCCGGCCAGGGTGTCCGGCAGGGTCTTGACCTGGATGGGGAACGGTTCAACGATCCCCTGGGCGGTGAGGGTGTCGGCGAGGGCCTTGGGCGTGCCGAGGGCAGCGAAAGTAGTCATATGTTTCAAAGGTCTTTCAGGCGGTATCCGTGCGGATATCGGCCCCCGGTGCCGGTTGGCCCAGGGGTTCGCCGAAGAAAAGTCAGGTGATCAACCGGCCAGCTGCCAGTTAGGGCGGCGGCCGGGACCAAATAGAACGCGTTCATCGACGCAGGATGTGCCTCTCACATGAAAAAATCCCACTCCCTGTGGGCGGAATCCGGAAGGAATCCATCAGGGGAACCGGTTGATGAACCGGAACATCAGTGGGCATCACTGCACATCAAGTTCACTCAGTCTATCATCCGGCGGCGCTAGCGCCGTTTCCCCTGCTCAGGGCACCACGCTGGGGGCCTGGAACAGCGGCACGTGCGACGCCGGGACTACGGTCGCCAGGGACTCCGCCGCCGGCCGTCCGGACACCCCGCCTGCGCCCGCCGACGCTACCTCGGCCACCGAACCGTACTTGACTGCCGTCACCGCCATCCGCCGGATCACCAGCGCCTCGGCGTCGATCAGCCTCCGGATTCCGGTCCGCTCGTCCAGGATCCAAAAGAGGTCCGTGTCCGCCACAGTCCGGATGACTTCGCCCCGGTGGAAGAGTTTGCCGTTATGCCACGCTTCAATCTCGTCCCCCACCGACAACTCCTCACGCGATAGAACCTGTTGCTCATCCTCTGCAGTCATGGCCTGCTCCTTCCTCGGATCCGGATGCACCCCAGCGTCGTTCCGTTCTCCGGCCCCAGCTTCCACCACCGAGGTTTCGGGGGCATTTCCGGACGATGATCTTCGTGTGTCGATTTTCGGGTGCAGCCGTTTTGCCGTGTCGCCTGGGGCTTTCCCCTGCCATGATGTGGGAAACGCTCCACAACCCGAGACCCCCAGACCGGCGAGGATAACGATGACGGATCACAAGCACCCCGAGCATGACGGCACTGCCAGTGCGGCCCAGGTGTGGGACGAGAAATACCGCAGCCGGGCGAAAATTTGGAGTGGCGAGCCGAATCCGCAGCTGATCGCCGAGGCTGCGCCCCTTCCTCCCGGGACGGCCCTTGACCTGGGCTGCGGCGAGGGCGCCGACGCCATCTGGCTCGCCAGCCGCGGCTGGAAAGTCACCGCCGTCGACGTCTCCGCCGTCGCGCTGGAGCGGGCCGAAGCGCATGCGCAGGAACGCGGCCAGGGCGGGAACATCACCTGGGTGCGGCAGGATCTCGCCACCTGGGTGCCCGGCGAGCTCTTCGATCTGGTCACGGCCCAGTTCCTGCACTCCACCGTGATGCCCTGGCAGCAGGCCCTGCAGCTGGCCGCCGCGGCGGTGCGGACCGGCGGCACGCTGCTGATCGTGGGCCACCACCCCGACGGGCTCCCGCCGTGGGGCCAGCACCATGATCATGCGCCGGAGAGGTTCTACACGGCGGAGCAGCTGGCCCGCGAGCTCGGGATTGAGGAGCCCGAGTGGCGGATTGACGTCGCGGACACCCGGCACCGCAGCGCCACCGGACCCGACGGCGAGGCTGCCGCACTGACGGACGCCGTGCTGCGCGCCACGCGCCTCGCGGCCCGCTGAGCGGAAACTCCCGCGGTCATCCCGCAACCGGAAGGAACCCCATCGAGGTCCCGCGCCGGCCTCGCCGGTAACCTGCGGCGACAGCAAACCTGTCACATAAGAGCCTGACACACAGGGAGGTTCCGGCGATCGGGCACGTTACCGGCGAACTCGCGTAACCGGCCGGGCCGGGCATGGCGGCAGGACCTATCGGCGCGCCGTGACCCGCGCGGCGATGATCACCGCGGCGACGCCGATCACCGCCGTCATTGCGAAGACGCCGCCGAAGGACGCCGCCGCCGTCGGGAATGCCGCGAAGATGATGCCCGTGGTGGCGAGGGACAGCGCCCCGCCGAGCGAGTCGGCAATGGACATCGCCGAACTGTTGAAGCCCTCGTCTTGCTTGCTGGACAGGGCAAGGGTCATCACGCTCAGGCGCGCATACATCAGCCCCATGCCGCCGCCGGCGAACACCCAGGCGGTGATCGCGACGGCGGCCGGCCAGTTGAGGACCGTGGTCACCAGCACCAGCACGACGCCGCCGAGAACGAGGACCGCGCCGATCCGGACCGCGCGGCGGTGCTCCAGGCGCGCCCCGAGCCGGCCCTGGACCGCCGAGCCTGCGGCCCAGGAAACGGCTCCGCCCGTGAGCGCCAATCCGGCGAAGGTGGGCGAGAAATCGTAGCGCTCCACCAGCAGGTACGGCAGGTACACCTCCGCGCCGAAGAACGCGGCGGAGGCCAGGCCGCGGGTGAGGATGACGCTGGGGAGGCCGCGGCGGGCCGTCAGGGTTCCCCGCGGCACCAGCGGGCGGACGGCGATGAGAGCCACGGCGACGGCGGCCACGGCCACGATCCCTCCGGCCACCGGAAGCCTGGCGGAGAGGTTCAGGCCGAGCACGGCGAGCGCCGCGAGCGCGGCCCAGGCCAGCCTGCCGGAACCAGAAGACCTCCGCGGTGCGGGAGTGGACATGTCCCCCGGTGCGGCGGGCTCGCCGGATCCGCCGTCGGGCGCGCCGTGCAGGCCGCGCAGGGCCGGCACCACCATCAGCAGGGCCGGCACCACGAGCCCCACCACGCCGAGGAACACCCAATGCCAGCTGACCAACTGCGCTACCAGGCCGGCGGCGAAGGGACCCACCAGCGAGGGAATCACCCAGGCTGCGGAAAAAGCGGCGAAGATCTTCGGGTGCAGGACGGGCGGATAGACCCGGGCGATCACCACATACAGCGCCACCGTCATGGCGCCGCCGCCCAGGCCCTGGACCAGCCGGCCGGCCACCAGGGCAGGCATGGTCGCCGCTGTTCCGGCGATCATCAGGCCCAGCACAAAAATGGCCACTGATGCGTAGAGCGGCCCCACCGGGCCGCGCCGGTCGGACCAGTTGCCGGCAGCCACCATACCGATGACGCCGGTGGCGAGCGGGCCGGCGAACGCCAGGGCATACAGGGCGGCCCCATCCAGTTCCCGGCTGACCAGCGGCATGATCGTGGTCACCGCCAGCGATTCGAAGGCAGCCAGGAACACGAGGGCGCAGGCGCCCAGCGTCACCAGCACATAGTCGCGGTGGAAGATGCCTGCTGAATCCAGGGTCGGAGCGGGAACGGAACGGGGCAAGGTCGAGGCCTGATCGTTAGGTAGGGACGGAACCGTGAAACCCCAGCCGATGTTGCGGTCCAGACCTCTGGCCGGCCTTCGGTTCCTGGCGGAGCGGGAATGTTGCTAAAGGGGAAGCATGCCACAGCCGGACGGCGGGGCGCACCACCGGCAGACCGGATCAGCCCCTCCAATGTCAGGTCGAAGTGCCCTACTTGGGAATCCCGGCTGGAACGTAGCGTGTGGCTTACAAATCAAGGGGGCCTGCGATGTCCGCTCGGGCAGTTGAGTCAGCTGGAATTTTCGAGGCATCGCCGGGGGCGAGGAACAGGCGGTGGCTTGCCGCCGTCGTCGCAGCCCTGCTGGTACTGGCGGGGTGTTCCTCCGGGCCCTCCTCGCCGGGCGGACCGACGACGGCGGATCCGTCCGCATCGTCCACAGGCACTCCATCGTCGGGCACGCCCAGCACCGTCCCGCCGGCGGGCATACCGGAAAAGGTCTACACGGACCTGGAGCTCATGGCGATTATCAACGCCGTGGCCCAGAACCGCCAGGTGCAGGGCGGGGCAATGGACTCCCAGCGCCTGCGCAGCGCGGTGGGGGCGGGCGCCGGACCCCTCCCTACAATGAAGACGACGCCCGGTGATTGCGTGGTCTTCACGCCCCGGAGCCCGTTCGCCGTCTGGGCGGACAAGAGCGTGAACATGGCGGAGGGCGGGATCCCGATCGCGGCACAGTCGGGGCCGACGACGACCATCATGCTCACGCTCCGGAGCGCCGAGAAGGACGCGATCTCCCAGGCCGACTTCAACTACACGGAAGATTTAGCTGCCCGCTGCGGCCAGTTCGATCTCGCCTTCACGGAGTACGGCAAAACGTCGACGCACGCAGTCCAGCTCCTGAACGCCCCGCCGGTCGGGGAGAAGGGGTTCGCCTGGATGCAGACCACCAAACCCCAGGGGCCGGGGGATTTCGGTTCGGTCGGGCTCCGGGTGCTGGCGGGTACGATGTCCGTCACCCTGGGTCTTTCCGTCGCCGCGCTGAACTCCGAGGCCGACGCCGGGCCGGCCCTTGATTCCATGGCCGGACTGGCCCAGGAACTCATCGACCAGGCCGCTCAGCATCCCCCGTCGGTTGCTCCGGTTCCGCCGAACTCCCGGACCCCGGATGACCTCGTGGGTCTGCTCAAGGGTGCTACGGGACCGACCGGGAAAACAGTGGACATGCCCGCTGCTTCGGTCATTGGCTCGGAGCGGCCCGGCGTGGATCCCGGCCTGCCGCCGGAAGGGCCACGGCCACCGTGCAGCTACGGCGGCGCTGCCTACCAGTCGCCGATAGGCTCGGTGGTCGGCCAGGGGCAGATCCAGGGCGCCAGCAAGATGGACTTCATCTCGCTCACGGCGATCAGCATGCCCACGACCGCGACCCAGCCCTACCCGTTCGATGCACAGGCCGCTGCGCTCCGGGACTGCCCGACGATCCAGGAGGACATGGGCGGCGGCGCGCGCCAGTGGTACGCCATCAAGCAGCTGGGCCTGGCCGGCGCCGGCGCCGCGAGCTACGCCGTCGCCTACCAGTACTCTGACCAGTTCGGCCATTGGAATGTCGTCGTCGGCGCACGGAAGGGGACGCTGGCGGTGGAGGCGAGCACCGTCAGGTCCTCGGAGGCTGAGGTGCAGCCGGCCGCGGATGTGCTGGCCGGCGTTCTCGGCCAGGTCTTCGCGAAGGCCGGCCTGTGATGCCACGTCCCGGCTGGGCTGCCTGTGCGGTCGTGACCCTCCTGGCCCTTGCCGCCTGCTCGCCGGCGCCCAGCGGCACACCGGAACTTTCAGGGGCTGGTGATTGATACCCGGACCCTTCGTGAGACGGCCAAGTACGTGACCGTGCCCGTCAGCACCGGCGTCACGACCCCGGACCAGTGCGCAGCCTTCCGCCTGCACGAGGAGACGGAGACCGCGGGGCGGCGTACCGAGGCGGACGTGAGCTTTGCGGAGGGCCGCATGCCCCTCGCCGCGCAATCGTCGCAGACGACAACCATCGCCTTCGTGATCAGGAGCGCTCCGCACGACAAACTCGCCGCTGCGGACTTCAACAAGACGGATGACCTGGCGGCGCAGTGTGCCCGGTTCGAGCGCAGCTACACCTACTCCGTGGCCGGCGGCGGAGCGATGTCGTCAACATATGAGGTCCAGCTGCTGACGACGCCGCCCGTCGGGCAGCAGGCGTATGCGACCGCGCAGAAGGCAAAGGGGCTGGGGCCCAAGGACATCGGAACGGCCGGAATGCAGGTGCTGGCCGGGACGGTGTCCATCGACATGGCGCTGACGGTCTGGCCGGTGAATTCAGAGACGACTGCACGGGCGGTGGACTCCATGGCGGGCTTCGCCCGGGAGCTTATCGACGAGGCAGTGAAGAACCCGCCCGGCGCTTCCAAGCCGGATCCGGCCGGCGCCCGCAGCCCGGAAGAGCTGACCCAGCTCCTCAAGGGAGTGACGGGAGGGGCCGGCGCGGAGCTCTACGTGACCCCGACCGAGGCCCGCGCGGTCACACGGGCATCAGGGGCCTCGCCGCTCCCGTCGCTGGCCAGCTGCGCCTACGACGACGCAGCCTACTTCGGAACGCTGGCCGGCGGAGCGACCATGGCCCAGGGCATCGTCTCCACCGCTGACAAGGTGATCTCGCTCGACGTGACCGCCATCAGTATGGGCGCATCGATCCCACCGCCCTACCCCTTCGACACCCGGACCTCGGCGATAGAGGGTTGCACGTCCATCCAGGCGAACGTCCTGGGCCAGGGCCCACAGTCCTGGTCAGCGGTGAAGCCCCTGGCCGTGCAGCTCGACGCCGATTCCAGCCATGCCTTCAGGTACCAGGCATCGGACGGGTCCGGACAATCCTTGGTCCGCCTCGGGGCCCGGAGGGGAACGCTTTCCGTGGAGGTCGGCACGATGAGCTACCGGCCGCTTGGGGAGGGCGATGTCCAGGCCGCAGTCGACGCGGCAACCACCGTCATCGGCCAGGTCTTCGCGAAGGCCGGTCTGTAGGGGCCGCTCCTGGCGCGCGGCACACCGCCCCCAGGCGAAAGCCCGCCGCCGTCAGCCGCCGATGAAGCGGTTCCGCCCGGCGCGGTAGCCGAACACTGCCGCCAGCGATCCGACCACCAGGAAGAGGATCCCCGCCGCCGCGAAGGACCCTGTGGCCTGGTGCAGTTGGCCGACCATCAGGGTGCCGGTGGAGCCAACCCCGTAGCCAACGCCCTGCATCATCCCGGACAGATGCGCGGCGGTGTGGCCGTCCCGGGTGCGGACCATGATCATGGTCAGCGCGACGGCGGTCAGGCTGCCCTGGCCCAGGCCCAGGAGCCCGGTCCACAGCCAGATCAGCTCGAGCGGACCGAAGATGCTCAGCGCGAAGCCGCCACCGGTCATGAGCGCCACCACGGTGTTGATCGCGCGCTGGTCCCGGAGCCTGGCGGCGAGCGCCGGGGCGAACAGGGACCCCAGCATCTGCAGCAGGATCGAGACGGAGACGATCACTCCGGCCGTGCCACCGTCCACCCCGCGTTCGCGCAGGATCGGGGCCAGCCAGGCAAACACGCTGAAGGACATCATCGCCTGCAGCACCATGAACATGGTCACCTGCCACGCCACCGCCGAGCGCCACACATTTACTCCGCCGTGTGCAGTCTGGTGCCGGCCGTGGCGCTGCCGGATGGCCAGCGGCAGAAAGAGGAGAAACACGACGCCGGCGGGCAGGGCCCAGAACTGCAGCGCCACGGTCCACTCCCCCGTCGCGCGAAAGACCGGGTAGGTGACGCCTGCGCCGAGGGCGGCGGAGGCGCAGATCGCGGTGGTATAGAGTCCGCCCATCAGGCCGAGCCGGTGCGGGAAATCACGCTTCACCAGCCCGGGCAGCAGGACGTTGCAGAGCGAGATCGCGGCACCGCAGGCCGCCGTCCCGGCCAGCAGGGCAGGAAGGTGCCCGGCGTCCCCGGCGCTCAGGGGCCGCAGCAGCAGTCCGGCTGTGAGCACCGCCATCGCGCCCAGCAGAACGCGCTCGGCCCCGAAGCGGCGGGCCAGGACGGGCGCGAGCGGGGCGAACACCCCGAGCAGCGTGACCGGGACCGTGGTGAGGACGACGACCGCCCAGCCCGGCAGCCCGGCGTCGGCCGTCAGTTCGGGCAGGACCGCCGAGAAGCTGGAGAAGACGGTGCGGAGGTTCAGCCCGATCAGGATCAGGCACACGCCCAAGTAGGCCAGGGCGCGGCGGCTGCCGACCCGGGTGGGCTCCGCCGCGGGGACGTCGTCGATCTCGGCGTCCACCAGCATGCCCGGAAGGTCCCCGGGTTCGATGCCGCTGACGCAGGAGTCCCGGGAACTTTTCGGTATGGTCACGGACCCCATTCTGGCAGGCTCCGTGGCGGCGGCGGTGTCAACAGCACCCGGACGGGCAAAGCCTGACCGCCCGAACGGACGCCGGACTCCACTATTCTGGAAGGGATGAGTGAATCCCCAGAATCCCCCGAAACGCCGCAGCCTTCGCGCCCGGTGACCCCCGGCACCCAGGCCTCCTTCGGCACCTATGGAGGCCGTCCGGTCAGCTTTGTGCGCCGCGGCACCCGCCTGCACGGGCGCCGGCAGGTGGCCTGGGACGAACACTCTGACCGCTGGGCCGTCGAGGTTCCCCGCCACATCGCCAATACCTCCGTGCACCCGGACTACGTCTTCGACGCCGAGGCCGAATTCGGCCGGAAGGCCCCGCTGATCGTGGAGATCGGTTCCGGGCTCGGCGACGCCGTGTGCCACGCGGCCGAGGAGAACCCGGACAAGGACTTCCTCGCCGTTGAGGTCTACACCCCGGGGCTGGCCAATACGCTGATCAAGATCAACAGCCGCGGCCTGGGCAACGTCCGCGTTGTGGAGGCGAACGCCCCCGATGTGCTCGCCACCATGCTGCCGGCCGGGTCCTTGACGGAACTGTGGGTGTTCTTCCCGGACCCGTGGCACAAGTCCCGCCATCACAAGCGCCGCCTCATCCAGCCGGCCTTCGCCGACCTAGCCGCCCGGGCCCTCAAACCGGGCGGTCTCTGGCGCATCGCGACGGCCTGGTCCAACTATGCCGTGCACGTGCGCGAGGTCCTGGCCGACTCCG
>DATITT010000055.1:0-4879 GCA_035467435.1 Arthrobacter sp.
GCCGTAGCGGTCGGTGAGTGCCGCCATCCAGTCCTCGAATTCGCTCTCCCGACCTGCGACGATTGGAGCGCGGCTTAGCTCAAGCCGCAGCCCGTCGGGCACTGAGGATGGCATGGGGTGTCCGCCAAAGCCGGCCCTGGGTTCCTTCTCGAACCGTTGAAGGCGGTCACGGCGAATCGCTGGTGAGGTCGGCGGCGATCTGCTCGGCCCAGGCGCTGATCGTTTCCCATTCGCGGAAGTCGCCGGCGGGGAAGCTGTCACGTGCGACGGGCACATGGCGGGTGAGTCGTTCGCCGATGCCGATCGGCGCTGCCGCGGGGTCGTAGGCGCCGAAGAAGACCTGTTCACCGCGTGGCTTCAGCAACTCGGTGAGCTCGTCGAACTCCTTGGGCCGTGTCGCCTCGAGGACGTTGTTGCCCTCGGCGTCGACGTGGTCGGTGCCGAGGGGGCCGCTGCTGAACAGCCAGACCGGCCGGGTAGAGAGCCCGGCGTGGTGCTTCCTGGCGAACCGCACCGCCGGTTTGAGCCAGTGGAACATGTATGCCGCGCCGCCAAGGACGACCGCGTCGTACCCGTCGAGGCGCTCGACTTCCTCGACCGGTCTGGCCTCCGCCGAAAGGCCGTGGTCGGTGAGGGTGGCGGCGATGTGTACGGCGATCCCGGCAGTGGCACCATGCCGGGTGGCGTAAGCCACGAGGATCTTCATGCGTATTCCCCTTCTCAGTGTGTGGATCTTTCTCAGTGTGTGGAATTTCGGTGAACGGATCCGATGGAGTTCTCCCGACGCGGCTCCCCAGCAGTCCGCACAAGGCTAGGGTGGGCAGCGGCCAGCAGTCTCTGGCCCACCCCGGCCGCGGGGGGTTGGCACCGGAAATGAACGTTCAAGGGGCACAAAGTCCTGCATCGTCGACCAGCCACCCGGGTGTTGTATGCAGGGGACCACGGGTGTGGGATTGCCTGTGCAAGGGGCTGCAATCGCGACATGGTTGTCAGAGCAGGCTGTCAGACCACGGTCAAGGTGACCAGGGAGCCTTCCGGAACCTTTTTGTCCACGGGGTCCTGGTCCCGGACCGTGCCGAAGAACCCGCCGAGAATTTCGTTCACGCGGACTTCGAAGCCCAGCTCCCGGAGGGCGTCCCTGGCGTCGTCGACCTGTTCCCCGATGAAGCTTGGCACCTCGACGAGCCTGGGCCCCTTCGAAACGGTCAGGGTGACGGTGCCGCCACGGGTGAGGTTACCGGAGGCCGGATCCTGCGCCACCACGGCGCCCTTGGGCACGGTCCGGTCAAAGACAGTTTCCGGCGAAATCACGGCTTTCAGGCCCGCGGCTTCGATGGCCTTGACCGCGTCGCCCTGCTTCTGGCCCCGCACATCCGGCACCGGAATGGGCTGCGGTCCCTTCGACACGGTGAGGTCCACCGGCGTGCCGTGCCGCACCGGATTTCCGCTGCGCGGAGCCTGCGCCAGGACGGTGCCGGCCGGGGCGGATTCGTCAAAAGTTTCAGAGATCTGTCCGAGGGCCATGCCCGCGCCGTTGAGGGAGGTCTTGGCCTCGTCGAGGGACTTCCCGACCAGCCCCGGCAGGGGGAACAGCTCGGGTCCTTTGGAGACCGCCAGGGACACCGGCTGGAACTTCCGGATGACTTCCCCGGCCGCGGGTTCAGACCCCACCACCAACCCGGGCGCGACGTCGTCGTCGAAGACGTCCTTGGTGGTGGACTGGAATCCGGCCGTGCGCAGCAACTGCTGCGCCTCCGCCACCGTCTTGTTCGCGAGCTGCGGAATCGTGCCGGGGGAGCCCGGTCCCGTGCCGAAGAACCAGCCGGCCCCGCCGGCCAGCAGCGCCGCGATGACCAGGACCAGAACCCAGAGCAGCCCGCGGCGCCGGGGGTTTCCCTCGCGCAGGCTCCGGACCGGCGTGGCCGCGGCGCGCTGGCGTGCCTTCTCCTCGTCACGGTCGTGTTTGCGCTGCGCCCGCTTGCTGGCAGGGACTGCGGAATTGCCGCCGTCGTAGTAGTTGCCGTGGTTGTCCGGGTAGGGCACGTCGTCCGGGGCGGACAGCGGGCCGTAGCCGGGGTGGCGCGGGGCCGCGGACATCACCGTGGTCGGGTTGCTGCCGCGGGCGATGAACTCGGTGGGCTGCTGCCGTCCGCCGATGACCTCGGTGGCGCCGTTGCCGTTGCCGTTGCCGTTTCCGTCGCCGGCGCGCGGCTCCGGGGAGCCGCCGGGGCGCCGGGCCGGCGGATTCGGCGGGGGCGGCACGGGCGGCAGGGCCGGCCGCGCCGCAGGGGGCTGCAGGTCGAGTTCGGCGTCGCTCAGGTTCCTCCGGATGTGGCGGAGTTCGGAGAGCAGAGCGGTTCCGTCGACAGGGCGCTTGTCGGGGTCGTTCGCGGTGCACCACTGCACGAGCTCGTCCATTTCTGCGGCGAGTCCCGGCACCAGCTCGGAGGGGGCACCGACGGACGAATTCACGTGCTGGTAGGCGACCTGGATGGGAACCTCGCCGTCGAACGGCTGACGGCCGGTGATCATCTCGTACAGCATGATCCCGACCGAGTAGATGTCACTGCGCGCATCGGCCTGCCGGCCCAGCACCAGTTCGGGGGAGAGGTACGCCACGGTGCCGATCAGCGCACCGGTACTGGTCGACGTCGAAATGGCGCGGGCCAGCCCGAAGTCGCCAAGCTTGATCCGCCCGTCGTCGGCGATCAGCACGTTCTCGGGTTTGATGTCCCGGTGGATGAGTCCTGCTTCATGGGCCGCCCCCAGACCTTCGACGACGGGGTCGATCAGCGCCAGGGCAAGGCGCGGGGGCAGCGCGCCCTTGTCCTTGAGGACGTCGCGCAGGGTGTGGCCCTTGATGTACTCCATCACCAGGTAGGCGACCCGGTCGTCCTCGCCCTGGTCCAGCACTCCCACGACGTGGGGGTGCGACAGCCGGGCGGCGGCTTTGGCCTCGCGGCCCAGCCGGTCGAGGAATTGCGGGTCCCCGGTCATGTGGGGGTGGAGCACCTTCAATGCCACATCCCGCTCCAGCCGGCGGTCGGTGGCCACGTACACAGTGGACATGCCGCCGCTGGCGAGCCTGGACTGAATCAGGTACCGGCCATCCACCAGGGTGCCAACGAGAGGGTCCGACGAGTAATCCTGCACTATACGATCTTAGTCGCTGCACGGAAACGGGCCCGAATCAACATGCGATCCGGGCCCGTATCGTTATCCTCCGAGGCATGGCCGGGGCGGTTGACGCCGCGGCCGGCACTGCTCTGGGCTTCTAGCCGAAGTTCTTCTGGTGTGCCTTGATGGATGCCACGTAGCGTTTCGTGTCGTCGTACATGCCGTACTTACTGACCGCGTACTGGCCCTGGTAGTACCCCGCGATGGCGGCGTCCTGGTCCGGGCTGGTGCGGATCAGCTGGCGGATGATCGCGACGCCGGCTGTGACGTTGTCGTACGGGTCCAGCAGGTTCAGCTGGCGGCCCACGAGGTCCGAAGCCCACTCGCCCGAGGAGGGGATGACCTGCATGGTCCCGATCGCGTTCGCCGGGGAGACCGAGCGGTGGTCGAAGCTTGATTCCTGGAACGCGAAGGCCAGGGCGAGTGACGGGTCGACGCCCATGCGGCGGGCGGTGTCCGCGACGATGGTCTTCATCTGCTCACGGCTGGGCACGGGAGAGGCGTTCAGCAGGGCCTTGTTCTGGTTGGCGGAGCTGACGACGGCGGCCGGGTACGTGTAGCCGAGGAAGGTGCTCGGGACGAGCGGCGTGACCGTGGCAGCGGGCGGAGTTGACGCCGGTGCGATGGACGCGCCCGGCAGCGCCAGCTTCTGGCCGGGGTAGATGATGCTGCTCATGGTCAGGCGGTTGGCGGACAGGATGTCGGCGAGCTTGACGCCGTTCCTGGCGGCGATGCCCGAGAGGGTGTCGCCTGACTTGATCGAGTAGGAACCCGAAGCGGGAGCAGGAGCCGGGGTCGCAGCCGGGGCCACCGGGGCCGGGGCAGCCGGGGTCGAGGCCGGGGCGGGTGCCGCGGTGCCGCCGCCGATCTTGATCTGCTGGCCGGGGTAGATGATGGAGCCCAGGTTGAGCCCGTTCCAGCCGAAGACCTCGGACAGCTTGACGCCGTGGCGGGCTGCGATGGCTCCGAGGGTGTCGCCGGGCTTCACCGTGTAGGCGCTGCCGCCCGAAGGCGCGGCCGGGGCGGGAGCTGCCGGCTGTGCCGCTGGGGCCGACGCTGGGGCCGGGCCGCCGAGTTTGATCTTCTGGCCGGGGTAGATGATGGTGTTCGCCTGGAGCTCGTTCAATTTCAGGACGGCGAAGGTGTCCAGGCCAAACTTGCCGGCGATGCCGCTGATTGTGTCACCGCGGGCGACCGTGTAGTCCTCGGGGGCGGAAACCTGGGCGGGCCGGAAGGCCGACGGCACGGCTGCCGGGACGGAACTGGCAGTAATCACGGCGGCACCCAACGACCGGGCGGTCTGTCCCTGGGCCTGTGCCTGCATGGCCGCTGCAAGCGTGGCCGGGACGGCGTGGGAGCGGGACTCGGCCGCAGCCGGCTGGGCGATCGCCAAAGAAGAAAGGACGATGGCGGGAAGGGCTGCCGTCGTGGCAGCAATCATCGGCAGGCTGGGCCTCGCGGTGGGTCTTGGCGAACGGAACGTCGTCATGGGAAAGGTCCTCTTCTCAGCGGCGAACGCTGCGGGTCTGGCCGGCAGTAATGGTGTTACCAGTGTGACTTAAGTTATTGCTGTTACAAATGTGATCCATGTGAATCTCTCATGATTTGGGAATTAGCACAAGAACTCTTTGACATTCTGCAAACAAGTGTTCGCGGAGTGTCGGTCCGGGAACCGGGGCGCGGACGGAAGCCACATCCGGGG
>DATITT010000056.1:0-2121 GCA_035467435.1 Arthrobacter sp.
ACCCTAAGGTTGGAAGGTGACTGAGATAATTCTTGACGCTGCCCCTGACCTCGACTTCGACCTGAAGGGCCTCCCCAAGGTTTCCCTTCACGACCACCTGGACGGCGGACTCCGTCCGGCCACCATCATTGAACTTGCCGAAGCCGCGGGACACACCCTTCCCGCCACCGACCCCGTCGCCCTGGGGGAGTGGTTCCGCGAGTCCGCCGACTCCGGCTCGCTGGTCCGCTACCTCGAGACCTTCGACCACACCATTGCCGTGATGCAGACCAAAGAGGGCCTGTTCCGCGTCGCCATGGAATTCGTCGAAGACCTGGCTGACGACGGTGTGGTCTACGGCGAAGTGCGCTGGGCCCCCGAACAGCACCTCCAGCAGGGCCTGAGCCTGGATGAAGCCGTCGAGGCCGTGCAGGCGGGCCTTGAGGCCGGCGTCGACGCCGTCGCCGAGACCGGCCGCGATATCCAGGTCGGCCAGCTGATCACCGCCATGCGGCACGCCGACCGCGGCCAGGAAATCGCGGAACTGGCGGTCCGCCACCGCAACAACGGCGCCGTCGGCTTCGACATTGCCGGTGCCGAAGACGGCTTCCTGCCGTCCCGGTTCAAGGACGCCTTCACCTACCTGGCCCAGCACAACTTCCCGGCCACGGTCCACGCCGGGGAAGCTGCCGGGCTCGAAAGCATCCAGTCCGCGCTGGTCGACGGCCGCGCCCTGCGCCTGGGCCACGGCGTCCGGATCGCCGAGGACGTCACCGTTGACTTCGACGACGACGACGCCGACAGCGAGGGCGATGAGGTCGACGACAACATCGGCATGGTCACCCTGGGCGAGCTCGCCAGCTGGGTCCGGGACCGCGGGATCGCCCTGGAGATATGCCCCTCCTCCAACCTGCAGACCGGTGCCGTCTCCGGCTTCGGCGAGGGCATCGAAAGCCACCCGCTGGACATGCTCTACCAGCTGGGCTTCAACGTCACCATCAACACCGACAACCGGCTCATGAGCGGCGTGACCCTCACGGACGAGTTCGAACTGCTGGTCGAGACGTTCGACTACGATCTCGACGACCTGCTGGAGCTGACGCTGAACGCTGCCGAGGCCGCCTTCCTGCCGCTCGAGGAGAAGGAAGCCCTCGTCGAATACATCAACGAGGCCTACGCCGACCTTGGCTGATAAGGACTCCAGTGCGGCGGGCGCGCTGGGTGCGCTGGTCTGCGAAATTGCCGAGCTGCGCGCCCACTGCCCCTGGATGGGCGCCCTCACCCATGAGTCCCTCGTGGAGTACCTCCTCGAGGAGGCCTATGAGGTGGCGGAAACCATCGAGACGGCCGGCGGCGACGCCGAGCTGAAGGCCGAGCTCGGCGACGTCCTGCTCCAGGTGGTCCTGCATGCCCGGCTCGCCCAGGAACGCGGCGCCTTCGACCTGGACGACGTCGCCCGCGGCCTGAGCGCCAAAATGATCCGGCGCAACCCCCATGTGTTCCGTCCCGACGGCTCACTGCAGGAGTCCTTCCCGGCGACGATGGAGGAAATCGTCCAGACGTGGGACGCCGTCAATCGCTCGGAGCAGGTCCTGCACTCCGGGGCCGCTGACTCCGGCGCTGATCCTTCCCGGCTGGGGGCCCTCGGCGGCGTCCCCGCGGCGCTGCCGGCCTTGGCCCGGGCCCAAAAGCTCCTCGACCGCGCGGAACGGGCCGGCCTGCCGGCCTTCACTGAACCGGTTGACGTCCCCTCCTCGGAAGAGGGCCTCGGGGAGCTGCTCTTTGCCATCGCCGCCGCTGCCCGGGACCGGGGGTTCGACGCCGAACGAGCCCTCCGCGGCGCGAACCGCCGCTTCCAGGAGGGCCCGCCCACGCCGACGTCCCCGTGATCCGCCACAATGACGTCCGGGGACTGGATAGGTTCTGTAACTTATCCCGCTCTCGACTAGGCTGGGTAGCGACGAGGACGTCGGTTTTTCAGCTTGATTCCCAGCTTGATTCCCCATCAGATTCCCAGCAGATCGCTTCACCCAAAGGAGCCTATCCATGGCGCTTATCGATGCCATCCACGCCCGCGAGATCCTCGATTCCCGTGGCAACCCCACCGTAGAAGTTGAAGTCCTGCTCTCGGACGGCCAGATC
>DATITT010000057.1:0-3097 GCA_035467435.1 Arthrobacter sp.
ATCCCACACCCCTGGATGGGAGCGAAATGACCCCGCGTTGGTGTTTGCCGTGTGTTGGCCGAGTCGCTTGCCGTCAATTTGTTAGGAGGTCAGGACAAGCTATGAAGAAGGTGCGTAGGCACGTGGGCCAATCGACATCAATTAGGGCCGTGCTCCGGAGCTGCACAAGCCCTCCGCGCAATGTTGTCAATATGTCAGTACAAACCTTTGACAGTACATGGATTTTGGGGCAGAGTAGTGGATGTGGCCCGGCTCACGCCGGCGTCTTCAGCACCGAAGCTCAGGCTGCGCAAAGGTACCGAGTTCACACCAGAAAGGTCCGCGATCACCGTGACCCACGAACTGCTCACGATCGGGCGCATCAGCGTTGATATCTACCCGAACGACATCGGGGTGGACCTGGAGGATGTCACGTCCTTCGGAAAGTACCTTGGCGGATCACCGTCCAACGTCGCCGTCGCCGCCGCCCGCCATGGCCGCCGGTCCGCTGTCATCACCCGCACCGGCGACGACGCCTTCGGCAATTACCTGCACCGCGAACTGCGCAAGTTCAACGTGGACGATTCCTTCGTCACCGCGGCTCCGGAATGGCCCACCGCCGTCACGTTCTGCGCGATCAAGCCGCCGGAGGACTTCCCGCTCTACTTCTACGGACGCTTCCCCACGGCCCCGGACCTGCAGATCAAGGCCGGGGAGCTGGACCTGGACGCCATCAGGGACGCCGGCATCTTCTGGTCCACGGTCACCGGCCTCTGCCAGGAACCCAGCCGGACCGCCCACCTGGCGGCCCACGAGGCCCGGCCGCGCACCGGGCTGAAGCCGGGCCAGTTCACCGTCCTCGACCTTGACTACCGGCCGATGTTCTGGGCCTCCGAAGCCGACGCGCGGGAACAGGTCGCCAGGATCCTCCCGCACGTCACCGTGGCCATCGGCAACGACAAGGAATGCGCCGTCGCCGTTGGCGAAGGCACCCCGGACGAACAGGCGGACCGGCTGCTCGCAGCCGGCGTCGAGATCGCCGTCGTCAAGCTCGGCCCGGAAGGTGTCATGGCCAAAACCCGCACCGAGCGCGTCGTCTCCGCCCCGGTGCCGGTGGAAACCGTCAACGGCCTGGGTGCCGGTGACTCCTTCGGCGGGGCGTTCTGCCACGGGCTGCTTTCCGGCTGGCCGCTGGCCCAGGTCCTCGACTTCGCCAACGCCGCCGGCGCGCTTGTCGCCTCCCGGCTCTCCTGCGCCGATGCGATGCCGACGCCGGAGGAAGTCACCGGCCTGCTCGCCGAACGCGGCCGCCTCGTGCCGGGCACCTACGCCGCCGAAGGAGCCATCCTGTGAGTATCAACCCTGCCGCCGCCACCGTCGCGGTGGACGATGATCCCCGCCGCTACCAGCATCTGAGCATCATCCGGCTCGAGGATCCCGACGCGATCGCCCGCGCCGCGAAGGCCCGCCGCCGCCACCCCGGCGTCAAGGCCGGCAAGCAGAACTTCATCGTCGCCGCTGACCACCCGGCCCGCGGGGCCCTGGCCGTCGGCAATGATCCCGTGGCCATGGCCGACCGCCGCCAGCTCCTGGACCGGCTCCAGATCGCCCTGGCCGATCCCGACGTCGACGGTGTGCTGGCCTCCCCGGACATCATGGACGACCTGCTCCTGCTCGGGGCGCTGGAGGGCAAGCTGCTCTTCGGCTCGATGAACCGCGGCGGGCTCACCGGTCTGGTGAATGAGCTCGATGACCGCTTCACGGGCCATACTGCTGCCGCCCTCGAGGCGCTGGGAGCCGATGGCGGGAAGATGCTCACGCGCATCTGCCTCGGTGACCCGGACACCGTCGCCACCCTGGAAGCGACCGCCAAGGCCATCGATGCACTCGCCGGACGCAGGCTCATCGCGATGGTGGAGCCGTTCCTGTCCGTCCGGGAGAACGGCAGGGTCCGCAACGACCTCTCCACCAACGCCGTCATCAAATCCGTCGCGATCGCCGAAGGCCTGGGCTCCACCAGCGCCTACACCTGGATGAAGCTCCCGGTCGTGGCCGACATGGAACGCGTCATGGCGTCCACCACCATGCCCACCGTGCTCCTGGGCGGGGACCCGGACGGCAGCCAGGACGACGTCTTTGCGAGCTGGGAAGCAGCCCTCGCGCTGCCGGGCGTCCAGGGCCTCACCGTCGGCCGGACCCTGCTCTACCCGCACGACGGCGACGTGGCCGGGGCCGTGGCAACCGCCGCCACGCTGCTGCACCACACCGCATCCACCCGCACCGCATCCGCCGCAGAAGTATCGGAGTAACGTCCCATGGTTAGAAAAACTGCCTCTGGAACACGCAGATTGACCGTCGCCCAGGCGGTCGTGGAATACCTGTCCCAGCAGTACACCGTCGATTCGATCGGCGGCCAGGACTACCGGGAACGGCTGATTCCGGGAATGTTCGGGATTTTCGGCCACGGCAATGTCGCCGGCGTCGGCCAGGCCCTGAAGCAGTACCAGCAGCTCGACCCGGCGATCATGCCGTACTACCAGGGCCGGAACGAACAGGCCCAGGCGCACCAGGCCGTCGGCTACGCCCGGCACACCCGCCGCCGCCAGACCTTCGCGATCAGCACCTCGATCGGCCCGGGTTCCTCAAACCTGCTCACCGGCGCGGCGCTGGCCACCACCAACCGGCTGCCCGTGCTCCTGCTGCCGAGCGACACCTTCGCCACCCGCGCCGCTGACCCCGTCCTGCAGCAGCTCGAGCAGCCCCACGGCTACGACATCACCGTCAACGACGCGTTCCGTCCGCTGTCCAAGTTCTTCGACCGCGTCTCCCGGCCCGAGCAGCTGTTCTCCGCGTTCCACCACGGCCTCCGGGTGCTGACGGACCCGGCCGAGACCGGTGCCGTGACGATCTCGCTGCCCCAGGACGTCCAGGCCGAGGCCTTCGACGTGCCCGGGGAATTCCTCGCCGAACGCGAATGGCGCATCCGCCGCCCCGAGGCGGATGATGAGGACATCCGCCGCGCCGCGGCGGCCATCCGCGCCGCCAAGCGCCCGCTCATCATCGCCGGCGGCGGCGTCCTCTATGCCTACGCCAACGAGGAGCTCGCGAAGTTCGTCGA
>DATITT010000058.1:0-2363 GCA_035467435.1 Arthrobacter sp.
GGCCGTCGCCGACGTCGGGATCGCGATGAGTGCTCGCGGCTCGACGGCGGCTGGCGAGTCGGCCGACGTCGTGATCATCCTCGATTACCTGTCCAAGGCCGCCTCCGCCGTAAGGATCGGCCAGCGCACCATCAAGGTGGCGCTGCAGAGCATCTGGATCGGGATCGGGCTCAGCGTGGCGCTGATGATCGCCGCAGCGGCCGGCTACATCCCGGCCGTCGCCGGAGCCCTGTCCCAGGAACTCGTGGACCTGGCCACGATCCTCAATGCACTGCGCGCCCTCAGCCCCGGCAAGGAGGGGGCCGGAGCAACGGTTCCGGGGCACAAGGCCGCGGGCGGCGCTACCGGCCCGGCGTCTGTTTCTCGGCTTCCGCGATCCGCGGAACGGTCCTGAGATAGCTGTCCGGGTTCAGTGAGATCGAATCGATGCCCTCGCTGACCAGGAACGCCGCGAACTCCGGGTGGTTGCTGGGACCCTGGCCGCAGGTGCCGATCTTGATCCCGGCGGCGTGGGCCTTGCGGATGGCCTCGCTGATCATCGCCATGACGGCCTCGTCCCGCTCATCGAAGAGTGCGGCCAGCTGCCCCGAATCCCGGTCCACGCCCAGGACGAGCTGGGTGAGGTCGTTGGAGCCGATGGAGAAGCCGTCGAAGCGGGTGGCGAACTTTTCGGCGAGGACAACGTTGGACGGGATCTCGCACATCATGTAGACCTGCAGTCCGTTCTCCCCCCGGACCAGGCCGTTCTCCGCCATCACGGCGAGCACCCGGTCCGCTTCCTGCGGGGTCCGGCAGAACGGGATCATCACAATGATGTTGCCGAACCCGAGCGTCTCCCGGACCCGCTTGAGGGCCATACACTCGAGGGCGAATCCCTCGCGGTATCGCTCGTCGTAGTAGCGGGAGGCACCGCGGAAGCCGAGCATGGGGTTCTCCTCCGGCTCCTCGAAGGCGGATCCGCCGATCAGGTGCGCGTACTCGTTCGTCTTGAAGTCGCTGAGCCGGACGATCACAGGCCGGGGATGGTAGGGCGCGGCGATCTTGGCGATGCCCAGGGCCAGGGCGTCCACAAAGTAGTCCTTCGGGTCCGCGTAACCGCTGGTCAGGGCCCGGATCTGCTCGGCTTCTCCGGGGTCGGTGACCCGCTCGGGATGGACCAGAGCCATCGGGTGGACCCGGATCAGGCTGCTGATGATGAACTCCATCCGGGCCAGTCCGACGCCGTCGGCGGGCAGCCGCCACCACTGGAACGCCGCCGCGGGGCTGGCAATGTTGACCATGACTTTGGTGTGCGTCCCCGGCAGCTCCCCGAGGTCCACCTCCTCGGTTTCAAACGCAAGGCTGCCCTGGTAGACGCGGCCCTCATCGCCCTCGGCGCATGAGATGGTCACGGCGAGGCCCTCCGCCAGGACGGTGGTGGCGTTGCCGGTGCCGACGACGGCGGGGACCCCGAGTTCGCGGCTCACGATCGCCGCGTGGCTCGTGGGGCCACCGCGGTCGGTGACGATGCCGGCCGCCCGTTTCATGATGGGAACCCAGTCCGGGTCGGTCATTTCGGTGACGAGGATGGCCCCGTCGCGGAAGTTTTCGATGTCCGCCGCGCTCCTGATCACACACGCGGTGCCCTGGGCGATCGAATCACCGATCGCGGCGCCGCGCGCCAGCACGGTGCCGGTTTCCACCAGGTGGTGGAGGGTGAACCGGGAGCCGGTCTTCTGCGACTGGACCGTCTCCGGCCGGGCCTGGACCATAAACAGCTCCCCGGTCACGCCGTCCCGGGCCCATTCCATGTCCATCGGCCGGGCGTAGTGCTCCTCAACGATCACGGCCCAGCGCGCCAGGGCGAGAATCTCCGCGTCGTCCAGCACAAAGGCACTGCGTTCCACTTCCGAGGTGTCCACCATTTTGGTCCGTGCGTGGCCGCCGCGGCTGTAGACCATTTTCCGGTCCTTGGAGCCGAGGGTCTTTTCGATGATCGGCGCGAACTCCTGCTGCGCCAGGAGCGGCTTGAACACGACGTATTTGTCCGGGTTGATGGTGCCCTGGACCACCGTTTCGCCCAGGCCCCAGGCGGCGCTGACGACGGCCACCCGCGGGAAACCGGAATCCGTGTCGATGGAGAACATCACCCCGGAGGCGCCGACGTCGGAGCGCACCATCCGCTGCACCCCGATCGAGAGCGCGACGTCGAGGTGGTCAAAGCCCTTGACCTCGCGGTAGCTGATGGCCCGGTCGGTGAAGAGCGAGGCGTAGCAGCGGCGGCAGGCGTCCAGGAGCTCCCGCTCCCCGGCAATGTTCAGGAACGTCTCCTGCTGCCCGGCGAAGCTCGCGTCCGGCAGGTCCTCGGCGGTGGCGCTGCTGCG
>DATITT010000059.1:0-3463 GCA_035467435.1 Arthrobacter sp.
GGAGCATGGTGCCCCGTTCATCGCGGCCGTGGAAAACGGCCCGCTGTGCGCCACGCAGTTCCACCCCGAGAAATCCGGCGACGCCGGCGGGCGCCTGCTGCGCAACTGGGTGGAAGGCCTGCGGGACCGTCCCGGGACCGCGGCAGCCCCCACCCCGGAAGCCGGGACCGCCTAGATGTGGTCTATCGTGCTCATGGGGCTCGCCGGCCTGCTGGTCGGCGGGGCGCTGTCCTTCCGCCAGCAGAAGAGCCCGCGCTGGGTCCCGGTCGTGTTCTATGTCCTGGCCGGGATGGCGCTTCTCGCCGCCTACCTCCTGACGCTGCCCGCCTGACGCCCGCGGCGCCCCCGATCACTTGCCGACCCTGAAAACTGAGGATCCACGATGACCACCGAAACCCCGCTTCCCGTGCTGGAGCTGCTCCCCGCCGTCGATGTCGTCAACGGCCAGGCAGTCCGCCTCGTCCAGGGCGAGGCCGGCAGCGAAACGAGCTACGGCACTCCCCTGGAAGCCGCACTGAACTGGCAGCAGCAGGGGGCGGAGTGGGTCCACCTCGTCGACCTCGACGCCGCCTTCGGCCGGGGGTCCAATGCCGAACTGCTCCGCGAAGTGGTCGGCCGGCTCGACATCAAGGTGGAGCTTTCCGGCGGCCTGCGCGACGACGAGTCGCTCGAGAAGGCCCTTGAGCTCGGCGTTGCCCGCGTGAACCTCGGCACCGCGGCACTGGAAAACCCGGAGTGGACGGCCCGGGTGATCGAGCGCTTCGGCGACAGGATCGCCGTCGGGCTGGATGTCCGCGGCACCACGCTGGCCGGCCGCGGCTGGACCAAGGAGGGCGGTGACCTCTGGGACGTCCTCGGACGCCTCGAAGAGGCCGGCTGCGCCCGCTACGTCGTCACCGACGTCACCAAGGACGGCACCCTCCAGGGACCCAACGTCGAACTGCTGCGCCAGATGGTGGAGAAGACCGGCAAGCCGGTGGTCGCCTCCGGCGGGATCTCCAGCCTGGACGACCTCAAGGTCCTGCGGTCCCTCGTGCCGCTCGGCGTCGAGGGCGCCATCGTCGGCAAGGCCCTCTACAACGGCAACTTCACGCTGCCCGAGGCCCTTGACGTCGCCGGCCGGCGCTAGGTAAGTCCGCAGCATGGAGCACCGGCCCGCGGGCGAGCGCGCAGCTGACCTTCCCGCCACAACACGCCCGCTGCCGGGGCATATCGCGGCGGCCCTGGCCGGCGCGGGCGGAGCGGCGGACTCGGCGGGCCAGCCCTGGGCCGGTCGCAGCCTGTCCGGCGACAGCGCCAGGATCCACAATTTCGAGGACGACGACGGCGCGGCCGACGCCGGCTACCTGACGGCGCTGGCTGCCCTCGCGGCCGGCGACGGCGACGAGGCTGCGGTGGTGGCCGCGCTGGCCACGGCGCGGGTCTTTGTGCCAATCCTCGCCACGCTCGCCGAAGAAGGTGAAGGTGCCGGCGGCCTGCAGGCCGATAAACAGGCGGACATGGCCCTCGTGACGCTCAAGGCCCTTGACGGCCGGACAGCGATGCCCGTGTTCACCTCCGCCGCTGCGCTGGCGGCCTGGCACCCGGAGGCCCGTCCGGTGGCCGTCTACGCTGCCCGCGCCGCTCTCTCCGCCGTCGCCGAGGGCGCTGAACTGCTCGTGCTGGACCCGGGCTCAACGGTGACCTTCGTGGTGCGCCGGCCGGCCGTGTGGGCCCTGGCCCAGCAGCGGGACTGGACGCCGTCGTACGCTGATCCCGAGCTCGCCCGGAGCCTGGGTGAGGCCGCCGCTGGCTTTCCCGCGGTCCGCCGTGTTGAAATTCATCCAGGCGGTGGAGTTGCCTCGCGTGCGGCCGACGGGACGCCGGTGCCGGGCGGAGGCTCCGGTCCGGAACTCCGCGTGCTGCTCTACCTTGAAGACGGGCTCGACGCCGCGGGCGTCCAGTCCATCGTGTCCGGGCTCAACAGTGCCTGGGCGCGGAATGAAGTATTTGCTGAGCGGGTTGACTCGATCGAGGTCAAATTGCAGCGCGCAGCACAGTAGCTGACGGCCAGCGGGGGAGATCCCGGTGCTGCCGGGGGCAGTACCAGAAGGATGTAGTCCGTGAACTTTGCGCGTTACCGGGAGCTGCTGGCCGTTCGGCCGATCAGGCGGCTCCTGCTGGTCGGGATGGTTGCCCGCATACCGCACTCTGCGGCCGGGGTCCTGCTGACCCTGCACATCGTCCTCACCCTCGGGCAGGGCTACGCCGCGGCCGGGGCCGCGGCTGCCGTGATGACCATCGGCATTGCCGTCGGCGCACCCTGGCGCGGCCGGCGCGTCGATACCGTCGGCCTGCGCCGGGCCCTGATTCCCTCGGTCATTTCAGAGGCTGTCATCTGGTCGGTGGTGCCGCACGTGTCCTACCAGGTGCTGCTGCCGCTGGTGTTCGTCGGCGGCCTGCTGACGCTGCCGATCTTCAGCGTTGTCCGCCAGTCCCTCGGCGTCCTGGCCACGGGGGAGCAGCGGCGCACGGCCTTCGCCCTGGACGCCATCTCCACCGAACTGGTCTTTATGATCGGCCCCGCAGCGGGGGCCCTGGTGGCGACTGCCGGACTTTCGGTCCTGGGGCTGACCATTGTCGGGGTCGCCACCTCGGTGTCCGGGCTTTTCCTGATGTGGTTCAACCCGCCGACCCGCAGCGCGGAGTCCGGCGCCGCGTTCGAGGCCAGCCAGCAGGAAGCCGCCGAGGTGGCCGTCGTCGCCGCTGCCCCGGCCCACCTGCAGGAGGCTGCCGCGGAGTTCGCCCCGCTGGCCGCCGCCGGCGACAGGCGGCTGGAGCGGGCCGGGCTGCGGCACAAGGTCATCCACAACTTCGTCTGGTTTACCCCCGCGGTGGCCGCCGTCTTTGCCGTCGCCGCCGGGGCCGGCATGGTCCTCAGCGGCAGCGACGTCGGAATCGTCGCCGCCCTCGAAACCGGCGGCCGCCAGGCCGAGATCGGGCTGGTCTTCCTCTTCTGGTGCGGGGCCTCGGTGGTCGGCGGGGTGATCTACGGCGCCATGCACCGGCCCGTCTCGCCGATCCTGCTGCTGCTGGGAATGTCCGCGCTGAGCATTCCGATGGCTTTCGCCCAGGACACCTGGACCCTCAGCCTGCTCGCGCTCCTGCCGGGACTGCTGTGCGCCCCGGTGCTGTCGGCAGCTTCGGAGAAGGTCGCCGAACTCGTCGACGAGCGCCGCCGCGGCGAGGCGATGGGCTGGTACGGCTCCGCACTCACCGGCGGCGTCGCCCTCGGTGCGCCCCTCGCCGGAGTGTTCATCGACGGCGTCGGTCCCTCGGCCGGATTCGTGGCTGTGGGGTTGGGCGGCGTCCTGCTGTGCCTGCTGGGGCTGGTGCTGCAGCACCGTCGCCGGCGGCGCCTGGCCGCGGCCTGAGGGTACCGGCACCGCAAAGGGCGTAAACGACGGCGGCGGGCGGGCCGCGG
>DATITT010000060.1:0-13356 GCA_035467435.1 Arthrobacter sp.
AAGTGGCTCCTGGCGATCCCGCACTTCATCGTCCTCTTCTTCCTGTGGTTTGCCTTCGTCGTGGTCACCATCGTGGCGTGGTTCGCGATCCTCTTCACCGGGCGCTACCCGCGCTCGCTGTTCAACTTCAACGTCGGGGTCATCCGCTGGAGCTGGCGCGTGGCCTTCTACTCCTACGGGGCGCTCGGCACGGACATCTATCCGCCCTTCACCTTGGAGCGCACCGACTACCCGGCCGACTTCGACGTCGACTATCCGGAGAAGCTCTCCCGCGGCCTCGTGCTCGTGAAGTCCTGGCTCCTGGCCATCCCGCACCTGCTGATCATCGCGCTGCTGACCGGGACCGCCCAGACCTGGGTGTACCGCGACGGCGTCTGGGTGCAGGTGGGCATGGGGCTCTCCCTGTTCGGGCTGCTGGTCTTCATCGCCGGGGTCATCCTGTTGTTCACCGGCGTGTACTCGCGGGGTCTCTTCGACTTCCTGATGGGCCTGAACCGCTGGATCTACCGCGTTGGCGCCTACGTTTCGCTGATGCGCGACGAATACCCGCCGTTCCATCTGGACATGGGACCGCGGGATCCGGGAGACGCCCCTGCGATTCCGCCCGCGGTGCCTCCGGCCGGACCGGGGTACGCGGCAGTTCCCGGGGGCCCCGGCGCCGCGCCGCCCCTCTACGGCCAGCCCGGAACGGCAGGGACTGGTCAGCCTGGTCCCGGCGGACCCGGTCCTGCCGGACCGGCCGATGGCGCGTCCCGCGGCTAGGTCAGGGTCTGACCACGGCTGTGCTCTCGCGGTCTGCACCCATCGCCGTGACGAGCGTGGCGAAGAATGAGCGTGCCCGGGACGCTGCCGCCGCCGGCTCCTCGACGATCAGTCCGGCGATGTCGTTGAACGCCTCTACCCACATGGGCATAAGGTGGTCCGATGGGTACAGCCGGATCATTCCCAGCGCCCGGCGGATGACTGCTTCGGATGCCCGGCTCAACTCGTCGTTGCCGGCCAGCGCATAAAGCTGCTCGAGAAAGCGGCGGAAGGTCTGCTCGGACTTGGCGGCGTCACTTGCGCCGGCGGCGGTCGCGAATTCACGGCAGGCCTTGGCCAATGACCTGCGCTTGGCGGGGGGACCATCGACGCGCTCCAGCCCGGCGGAGACCACCACTCCCAGCACGTCCATAAGTTCCTGTGCACGCTTCTGCGTCAAGACCACAACAGAACGGCGCTTGTTTGGCAGCGCCTCCACCAGCCCCTCGGAAATGAGAACGGCCACCGACTCGCGGATGGGCGTGATGCTCACACCCAGCCGCTCTGCCAATTCGGCATCGCGGATGGGCGCTCCAGGCGGCAGGATTCCGTGGAGGATCTCCTCGCGAAGTCGACGGACAACGGCTTCGCCCCTCGTAGGAGGGGGGACGAAGCCGTTGTACCGAGGCATTTCTGACACCAAGTCCATCCTCCGAAAGCCGACATGGCCCGCGCGCGAGCGCGATTGACTTCAGCCTATCCGTCGTGGAGCACCCCTAACCTCACCAGTATAAAAAACCAGTTCGTTAAGCCCCTAGAAACAATGCATTGTGCACCCTATGCTGAGGTGACCCACAACACAGTGGCTACATGCTCGACTCACTCAACGACGAGGAGAACCACCATGGCGCTAGACGATGCAACCTTGAACTTCCTGACGGCCGGAGCGGAAGCAGCCGGCCCCGACGCGGTCCCCATGTGGGAAATGAGCCCGGATGACGCCCGCGCCACGTCCGGCGCCATGAACGCCATGTTCGGCGAGGGCCCCGAGATGTACAGCACCGAGGACCACACGCTCGGCGCCTTCGATGGTGGCGAGTTCCAACTCAGGGTGCACAAGCCCACCGCCGAACCGCACGCGGTCTTCGTCTACCTGCACGGCGGCGGCTGGGTGGTCGGTGACCTCGACGGCTACGACACGCTCGGGCGACAGCTCGCAGAGAAGTCCGGTGCCGCCGTCGTGCTCGTGAACTACCGCAAGGCCCCCGAGCACCCCTTCCCCGCCGCCGTCGAGGACGCGTGGGCAGGCTTCCTTTGGGCCGCCGAGCACTCGGCGGACCTCGCCCGCGAGGGCGCCCCGCTCTACATTGGCGGAGACAGCGCCGGCGGGAACCTCTCCGCCGTCCTCGCGCTGCGCACCAAGGAGCGCGGCGGCCCGGCGATCGCCCGCCAGTTCCTCATCTACCCCGTGACCGACGCGGACTTCACGCGCCCGAGCTATGACGAGGCCGAGAACCAGACGTTGCTCACCAAGGAGTTCATGGTCTGGTTCTGGGACCACTACGCACCCACGGAGGAACAGCGCAACCACCCGGACGCCTCCCCGCTGCGCGCGCTGGACCTGTCAGGTGTCGCCCCGGCATTCCTCGTGACCGCTGCCCACGACGTCCTGCGCGACGAGGGCGAGGCCTACGCCGAGCGCCTGAAAGAAGCGGGCGTTGACGTTGAATTCCATCGTTGGCCGGGACAGATGCACGGATTCTTCAGCATGGTCAACGTGCTGCCGGCGAGCGCCGAGGTCATGGAACTGGTCGCCTCCTCCGTGCGATCCGCCGCCGACCAGCCGCAGGAGGCCTGACCATGAGGGCGCCCCAGAGCGTCGACGCGGTCATCGTCGGGGCTGGCTTCGCGGGCCTCTACATGCTCAAGAAGCTGCGCGAGCAGGGCCTGGAGGCCGTGGTCCTCGAGCGGGGCGACGGCGTGGGCGGCACCTGGTTCTGGAACCGCTACCCCGGCGCGCGCTGCGACGTCGAGAGCCCGTACTACTCCTACTCCTTCGATCCCGAGCTGGAGCAGGAGTGGGAATGGACGGAGCGCTACCCTGCCCAGCCGGAGATCATGAAGTACCTGAACCACGTCGCCGACCGCTACGACCTGCGCGGCGACATCCGGCTGGAGACTACGGTCGCCTCGGCAGTGTACGACGACGCGGCGCACCTTTGGAGTGTCACGTCCACGGGGCCCGACGGGGGACAGGTCACGACGGCGCGATACTGCATCATGGCGACGGGGTGCCTCTCCAGCAGCCGGATACCGGACTTCCCGGGCCTGGGGGACTTCGCAGGCGAGGTCTTCCACACCGGACGTTGGCCGCACGAGGAAGTCAGCTTCGCCGGCAAGCGCGTTGGCGTCGTCGGGACGGGGTCCTCCGGGATCCAATCGATCCCGGTAATCGCCGAACAGGCCGAGGAGCTGTTCGTCTTCCAACGCACACCGAACTTCAGCGTCCCCGCAAAGAACGGACCGCTGGACCAGCAGCTGTGGGCCGAAGTCAAGGCCCGGTACCAGCAGCTGCGCGAGGAAGCGCGGCACTCCCCGACGGGACTCCCGTTTGCTCCCAGCGTGGAGTCGGCGCTCGGGGTCGACGAGGCGGCGCGGCTGCGCGTTTTCGACGAACACTGGACGCTGGGTGGTTTCCGGCTGGGTCAGTGCTTCGCGGACATTGGGGTCAGCCGCGAGGCGAACGACACCGTGGCCGCGTACATCCGCGCGAAGATCGACGAGATCGTGGAGGATCCCGCGACCGCCGAACTGCTGAAGCCTTGGGATCACCCGGTGGGCACCAAGCGGATTTGCGTGGACACCAACTACTACGCCACCTACAACCGGGACAACGTGAAACTGATCGATGTGAAGTCTGCGCCGATCACCACACTGACGGAGACAGGGCTGCGCACCGAAGCGGGCGACGAGTACGAGCTGGACGCGGTTGTGTTCGCGACCGGCTTCGACGCCATGACCGGGGCGCTGCTGAACATCGACATCCGCGGCCGGGACGGCGAGTCCCTTCGCGACCACTGGGAGTCGGGGGCGCGGGCCTACCTGGGCCTCTCCGTTACAGGGTTCCCGAACCTGTTCATGGTGACCGGCCCGGGCAGCCCCAGTGTGCTGAGCAACATGGTCACCTCCATCGAGCAGCACGTGGAGTGGATCGACGAGCACATCGCCTACTTGCGCGCCAACGGACTGGAGGTCTCCGAGCCGGCGCTTGAGGCAGAGGACGCGTGGGTGGAGCACGTCAACGCCGTCGCGGACATGACCCTGATGAAGCAGGCCAACTCTTGGTACCTCGGCGCCAACGTGCCAGGCAAGCCGCGGGTCTTCATGCCCTATGCGGGCGGCGTCGGGGCGTACCGGCAGCAGTGCGACGAGATCGCGGCGGACAAGTACCGGGGGTTCCAGCTGGCTTAGCTGTATTTCCCACGGACGTTGTGAACAGCGTGGCCCGGCGCAGGGTCCGGGGCACCTCCCGCCGCGGCCGGGCAGCTCACCGGAGCTGCCCGGCCGCTTTGCTGTGCCTGATTTTCCGCCGCCGCCGCCGCGCCTGCACCTCCTTCAAATAAATACCTGCATGCATGTGCATCCAAACGGCCCCGCGCGCCGGTAGTAGGGGTGTAAGCAAAAATCGCCCGCCTGGCGGGCCGTTGAAGGAGATGTAAATGCGTACCAGCCTTTTCACAGCAGGCGCCGTGGCAATTGCGGCAGCTCTCACCCTGGCCGGCCCCGCCCAGGCGGCCGAGTCCGACGCCCAGCTTTCCGTTCTCCACGGAGTGCCGGGACTGACCGTTGACGTCTGGGTCAACGGCGAACGCACCCTTGATGATTTCGCCCCCGGCACCCTGGCAGGTCCGCTGGCCTTGCCGGCCGGGGACTATGACCTTGCCATCACCGCCGCCGATGCCGCGGACGCTTCCGCCCCCGTGATCGGGCCGGTGACGGTCACCCTCGCCGCCAGCGGAAACTACACGGCCGTGGCCAACCTCGATGCAGAGGGCAATCCGACGGCCAACTTCTTCACCAACGACGTTTCGCAGATCGAGCCCGGCAAGGGCAAGCTCACTGTCCGCCACACCGCCGCGGCACCGGCAGTGGACATCCTCGCCGGCGGTGCACCTGTCATCTCCGGCCTGACCAACCCCAATGAAGAAACCCTGACGCTGGATCCCGGCACCCTGTCCGCTGCGGTGGCCGCCGCCGGCACCACGGCTCCGGTGATCGGCCCGGCCGATGTGACGGTCGCGGAAGGTACCCACACTGTGGTGTACGCGTGGGGCAGCCTCGCGGACAACAACCTGCAGCTCGCCGTCCAGAACATTGAGGGTCTGCACTCCGCTCCCGCCGGCGTTCCCGGTGCACGGTCCGGCGCCGCTGACGCCGGGACCGCCTCAGCCGGTCAGACAGCCGCCACGGTAGGCATCGGCGCCGCGGTCCTCCTGCTGCTCGCCGGCGGGGTTGCAGTGTCCCGCAAGCAGCCGGCGCTCCGCCGCACCCGCTAGGCATCAACCGCCAGCACCGGCCGCCCGGCTACCCGCCGGGCGGCCGGCCCCTGAGCGCCAACACGGCAGGAGGACGGACATGAAGCGCACGACGACGGCGGAGGCCGCACGGCGCCCGGCTCCTGGTCTGCGGACCGCCGTATGGAGGTCCGTCGTGCAGAGCTCCGCCACACGGATCGCAGCCGCCGCCGTCACGATGGCGCTGCTGATCGCGGGTTGCACCGCACCCCAGGAGGCCGCCGCCCCGCCACCCGTGGCTACGGAGAATACCGCCACGGGGAAGACCGCCCCCGGGACAAGAGCGAGTGCCTCCGGGGGACCCGGCACCCAGCCTCTTCCTCCGGCCACGACCGCCCCCGTCCCGGGACCAGCCATCCCGGTCCGGCCCGCAACCCCACAGGCCCAGACGCCCAAGGACCCGGCCCCGCGCTCCCTCACCGTGGAGGGAACCACCATCAACATGCCGATCGTGGAAGTCGGAGTCAGCCCGGACGGGGCCATGGAGATCCCGGAGCCCTTCAACGAGGCCGGCTGGTACCGCTTCGGCCCGCCCCCCGGAGCCGCCGCCGGCACCGCGGTGATCGCGGCGCACGTCGACACGACCTCCGATTCGGCGCCCTTTTCCCAGCTCAAATCGCTTGCGCCGGGCACCCTCGTCACGGTCCAGCGCGAAGGGGCCCCGCCTCTGACGTTCCGGGTGACCAGGGTGGAGCTCATGGCCAAGGACGCGTTCGACGGCGCATCCGTCTTCCGCCGAGGCGGCCCGCCCGAGCTGAAGCTGGTGACCTGCGGCGGCCGATGGCTGGACGAACGGCAGGACTACGGCGACAATGTGATAGTCACGGCGGTGCCGGCATGATTCAGGATGCTGCGCTCATCGTCGCCACCAGCGGGGGGAAGGAGCCTGGCTTGGCACCTTTCGACGCCTCTTCCGCTTGGGACGCGGAGCTCAACAAGTCCTTTGCCGCCGGTGACGAAACCGCGCTGGCAGAGGCGTACCGGCAGTTTGCGCCCCTGGTTCACACGCTGGCTCTGCGTTCGCTGCGCGACAACGCCGCAGCCGATGACGTCACCCAGGAAGTGTTCATCCGGGTGTGGCGCTCGCGGTCTGCGTTCGACCCGGGGAAAGCGCGGCTGCCGGCGTGGATCGTGGGCATCACCCGGAACGTGGTCACGGACGCGCAGGCCGCCTCGATGCGGGAAACCCGTAAGGTGCTGGCCGCCGTCGAGCTCTCGCCGGATCCGGAACGGGCGGCCGGGCACGCAGCCGCGGAGGTGCTGGCCGACCGCCTGCTGCTGGACGGGGAACTGGAAAAGCTGGGGGAGCCGCAAGGATCCATCCTCAAGCTCGCCTTCTACGATGACCTCACGCATTCGCAGATTTCACAGAAACTGGACCTGCCCCTTGGTACGGTCAAGAGCCACATACGCCGCAGCCTGTCCCAGCTCAGAAGCCGATTGGAGGTAGACCGTGCAACATCTTGATCCGGAGTCCCTGAGCCTGCTGGCCCTGGGCGAAGAGCTCGGAGACGACGCCGCGGACCACCTCCTTTCCTGCGCAAGCTGTGCAGCAGACTACGTGGGCCTCCGCCGCGCCGTTATGGCGGCGAAGCCCGGACCACTGGACGACACCGCGCTGGAGTCACCGGGACCGCAGGTGTGGGCAGGAATTCACGGCGCCCTGGGACTTTCCGCCGCCGTCGTCGCCGACCCGCTTGGATCCGCGACGTCGTCGTCGCCACAGGCACAGCCTCCGGCACCGGCAACGTCACAGTCGCCGCCACCGGCCGGCTCCCCGACGCCGCTCCCGTCCCGGCGGGAAAGGGCAGGCCGGAAGCAGAAACCCGGCGGAGGCTCCGGTTGGATCCGCCGTCCCGGGGTGTGGCTGGCGGCCGCCGCGGCCACAGCACTGCTGGCGGCCGGGGTCTTCTGGTCCGTGCAGCAGATCCAGCCGGCGGTGACCCCGCTGGCCCAGGCCGAACTTGCGCCCGTGGACCAGCATTCCGCCACCGGATCGGCCAGGGTCCTCGAATCCACGGACGGGCAGCGAACCCTGGAGGTCCGGGTCGACAAGAACGAGGCCCGCGGCTACCAGGAGGTCTGGCTGATCGCCCCCGATCTGTCCCGGCTGGTGAGCCTGGGCGTCATGACCTCCGAGTCCGGGATTTTTGCCGTGCCGGCGGGCCTGGATCTGGGCGATTACCCGATAGTGGACGTGTCCGACGAACCGCTCGACGGCAATCCCGCGCACTCCAGCGTCAGCATTGTCCGCGGAACCCTTTCGTCGTGAACTGATCCGCGCTCTTGCCAGCGGACCCCGGCGAGAACATAGTTGAGGGAATTCACCACTCCACCGCGGGAGGCAGGCGACCATGCTGAACAACGAGGTGCCGGGAAACGGGCTGCTGAAGGGCAAGACTGCGCTGATCTACGGTGCGGGGGGGTCCATCGGCGGAGCCGTGGCACGGGCTTTCGCGGCGGAGGGCGCCTTCGTCCACCTCGCCGGCCGGACCGAGGCGTCGCTGGAAAAGGTGGCCCGGGATATCCAGGATGAGGGCGGCCGGGCGGAAACCTCCGTCGTCGATGCCCTGGACGAGGAACAGGTCGACGCTTTTGTGGACCGGGTGGCCAAGAAGAATAGACGGATCGACATCTCCTTCAACGTCATCTCCTTCGGCGACATCCAGCAGCCGCTGATGGACATCGACGTCAACGACTTCACCCAGCCCATCAGCCTGGCTACCCGCACCCATTTCCTCACCACCCGGGCCGCGGCAACGCACATGATCAAGCAGCGCTCGGGTGTGGTGCTGATGTTTGGCGGCTCCGGCCCCCAAACCATGCCCGGGCTCGGCGGTTTCAAGGTGGCCCTGGATGCGATGGAAGGGCTGCGCCGGCAGTGGGCCCTGGAACTCGGCAAACACGGCATCCGGGTGGTCACCATGGGGTCCGGCGGCATCGTCGAGACGATCCCGTGGCAGACGGAGGGGCGCGAGGAGATCATCGTTGAGATCTCCAAGTCCGCCCATCTGAACCGCACGGCAACGCTGGCCGACGTCGGAAACGTCGCCTGCTTCGTGGCCTCGGACAAGGCCGGGGCCATCACCGACGCCACGGTGAACATCTCCGCCGGCGCGATCGTGGACTACTAGGGGTTAGGCCACCAGGTTCGCCGCGGCGCCGTCCATGTGCTCGAGAATGGTCTGCCGCGCGAGAGAGGCGTCGCCGGACTCGATCGCCGTGACGATGTCGTAGTGCCTGTCGACGCTCATGTTGCTGACAGCCCGTTCCAGACCCGCGAACATGATCGACATGCGGATGGAACCCTCCAGGGACTCCCATGAGTGCAGCAGGGTTTCGTTGCCGGTGAGGCTGCACATCGTCCGGTGGAACTCGAGGTCGGATTCGATCCGCTCTTCCAGGCTGCCCTCGGCCGCCGCGGCCATGGCTTCGATCGCGGTGCGCAGCGAAGCGGTGACCTGGACGCGGTCCGGCAGTTCGCACAGTGTCCGCGCGGCGAGCGATTCAAGCGCGGCTCGCACCGCGAAGATGTCGCGGATTTCCTTGGCATCGAGGTGGCGCACCGACAGCCTGCCCCGCGGCCCGGCCGAGAGCAGGCCCTCCTGCTCCAGCTGGCGCAGTGCCTCCCGCAGGGTCCCGCGGCTGATCTGCAGCATGTCGGACAACTCGGTCTCCACCAAGTGCCGTCCGGGCTCCAGCTCGCCGCTGGTAATGGCGGTACGCAGAGCTGAAAGCGCCTGCTCGCGGAGGCTTTTCTTTTGCAGCCCCAGTAGGGTGCCGCGTGCTCCAGCCATCATGGCTCCTCCATGTCAAAGGTCAACTGTTTACAGTCGTACGTGCTTATCTTACGCCGGCAGCGCGAAGCGGTCTGGCGACCGCCCCGCGCTGCCGGAACGCTTCCCGTCTAGCCGAGTTCGGCGAGGACTTTTGCGACGATCCGTTCCACGGTCAGGCCGTAGCGATCGTGGAGGGTAGGCAGTGCGCCGGCGTCGAGGAACTGGTCCGGCAGGCCGATCGGTACGACCCTTTTCCCAAGACCGGCGGTGACCACCGCGGCGGCGACGGTTTCGAAGAGGCCGCCGACGACGCTGTGGTTTTCCAATGTAACGGCGAGCCGGCCGGTGTTGATCTCCGCGAGGACGGTTTCGGCGTCGAAGGGTTTGATGGTGGGGGTGTGGACGACGGCAGCGTCCACATTGTGTGCCGCCAGTGCCTTGGCCGCCTGCAGGGCGCGCATTGTCATCAGGCCGCTGGAGATGAACACCACGTCGTTGCCGCCCCGCAGCACCTTGGCCTTGCCGAGTTCGAAGGTGTAGCCATACTCGTCCAGCACAGTTGGGACGTTCCCGCGCAGCAGCCGCAGGTAGGTGGGGCCCTCGCTGGCTGCGAGCTGCGGGACAGCCTGTTCGATGTCGATCGAGTCACAGGGGTCCACGATGGTCAGGTTGGGCATGCCGCGGAAGATCGCCATGTCCTCGGTGGCCTGGTGGCTGGGTCCGTACCCGGTGGTGAGGCCGGGGAGGCCGCCGACGATGTTGACGTTCAGGTTCGGTTCGGCGGCGTCCAGGCAAAGGAAGTCGTAGGCGCGGCGGGCGGCGAAGACGGAGTAGGTCGACGCGAACGGGATCAGGCCGGTTTCGGCGAGGCCGGCGGCGGCGCCGAAGAGCAGCTGCTCGGCCATGCCCATCTGGAAGAAACGTTCCGGGTAGGCCTGGGCGAAGATGTGCATGTCGGTGTATTTGCCCAGATCCGCGGTCAGGCCGACGATTTTGTCATTCTTCTGGGCGGCTTTGACAAGGGCGTGCCCGAATGGCGCCGAGGCTGTCTTTTGACCGGGGTCCGCGAAGGAGGCGATCATCGCGGACGTCTTGAGTTTGGGGGCGATGCCCTTCACGTCTGTGGCGTTGCTCATCGGGTGGCCTTTCCTTCAAATCCGGCGGTCAGTTGCTCGCGGCAGGTCTGCCATTCGTGTTCTTCGATGCGCATGAAGTGCGCTTTTTCCCGGTCCTCCAGCAGCGGCACGCCGCGGCCGACCTTCGTGTCGCACAGGATCACGGACGGCCGCCCGACGGCGGAAGCCTGGGCGGCTGCCTTGTCAAAGGCGGCCAGCACTTCGGCCATGTTGTTGCCGTCTACCCGCTGGGCGTACCAGCCGAAGGCGTCCCATTTTTCCGTGACGGGTTCGGTGCGCAGCACGGTGTCGGTCTTTCCGTCGGCCTGCAGGGCATTGATGTCGACCATGGCTGTGAGGTTACCCAGCTGGTGATGGTAGGCGCCCATCGCGGCTTCCCAGGTGGAGCCTTCGTCCAGTTCTCCGTCGGAGAGGAAGTTGTAGACCCTCGCCGCGGAGCCCTGGTGGCGCAGGCCCAGGGCGATGCCCACCGCGATGGAGAGCCCGTGGCCCAGGGAGCCGCCGGAGATTTCCATGCCGGGGGTGTAGGTGGACATCCCCGACATCGGCAGCCGGGAATCGTCCGAGCCGTACGTTTCGAGTTCATCGACGGGGATGATGCCGGCTTCGGCCAGGGCCGCGTAGTGCCCGATCGCGTAATGGCCGGTGGAGAGCAGGAACCTGTCCCGGGCCTCCCATTCGGGATCCTCGGCGCGGTAGCGGAGCTGGTCGGAGTACACGGCGGCGAGGATGTCCGCTGCGCCCAGGGCTTGGCCCACGTACCCCTGGCCCTGGACCTCGCCCATGTTCAGGGCGTGGTGCCGGACCCGGTACGCGGCGGCCGAAACGCGTTCAATGCGCTCCGCGCTTACTTCGGGGGTCTTGCTCGCGGATGTAGTTTCCTGCGTGAGAACCACAATTCTGCCTTTCGAAAGTGGGATGCGTTTTGAGGGAGGCCTTCGATAGCCTCCGCTCTGGTGTGTGACTTATGCCTTGACGAGTTCAGGGTTGCTTGTGGTGCCATCGTCGGCGAGCTGCCGTTCGCCCTTGCCCAGGTTCCCCGGGTTAAGATGGCCGCCCGGAGCCGGATGGCAGCGTAGAAGCGGAAGGGGAGGGCCGGCCCATCCAGACCAGGCTGACGCAGCGGATCGTAACGAGGAAGGCTCTGAAGCTGGGCCGCGCAATTTCAGAGCTTCCTTGCTCATTGTTGAATCCCTTTCGAATAGCGACCGCCGCTCCGCGAAGTCACCGTCGACTGTTAACAGCGGACACTTCAGTGTGATCCGCGCCATCTCTCCTGTCAACTGCCAACCTTAGGGGTTGACTGTTAACAGTGAGCGTCGTAACGTGGGCTGTGTCACTTTTGGCGACGCAGGGAACGATGAGCTCGAGTTGCCAGCGGAAGTAGGGACTGGAATCCCTTTAAGTTAACGCGGGGGCATCGCACTGAGGCGATGCTGGCCCGGTAGTAATCCCAAGGAACACAAGGAGGTTTTCCCATGGAAAGCGATGCATCACAGAAGACCAGCCCCCTGCGCAGGCTCACGAAGGGACTTGCGGCTGCCGCGGTGATCGGGCTGGCCCTCACCGGGTGCGGTGGTGGCGCAGGCGGCGAAGGCGAGACCCGGCAACTTCTGCTGGGACACGGCGCCGACCCGTCAAACCCCCGTTCAAAGGCGGCTGACTTTTTCAAAGACCAGCTGGCGGAAACTACTGACGGAAAACTTACAGTCCAGGTTCAGGGATCGGAGCAGCTGGGCAGTGACTCGGAAATGATGGTCTCTTTGGCCTCCGGGACGCTGGACCTCACAGCAAACTCGCAAGGCGCAGTTTCGTCGAATGTGCCCGAAATGGCACTCTTCGGCCTGCCCTTTCTTTTCGAATCGTCGGAGCATGCCTATCAGGTAGTTGACGGCGCGATCGGAGACGAGATCGCCAAGAAGGCCGAAAATGCCGGGTTCAAGGTTCTCGCCTGGTGGGACAACGGTATCCGCGACGTGACCAACAGCAAGCGCCCCATTAACACCCCTGAGGACATCAAGGGACTGAAGATCCGTACGCCGAACGATCCCATGACGATCGACATCTTCAATGCCCTCGGAGCGAACCCCACCCCGATGGCATTCAGCGAACTTTATCTCGCACTGCAGCAGGGTGCTGTTGACGGCCAGGAAAACCCGGTCACGAATATCGCATCATCAAAGCTCAACGAGGTGCAAAAGCACCTGGCCCGTACATCACACAAGTATGAAGTGACGCCCTTCATCATCAGCCTGAGCACTTGGGAGTCACTGTCGCCCGAGCAGCAGGAAAAGGTCCAGTCCGCTGCCGACGCAGCCCGGGACAAGCAGCGCGAACTGATGACTGAGCAGATCAGCAAGATCTCGACGGAGCTTGAAGGCAGCATGGAGGTCACCAACCCGGAGCTTGATCCCTTCAGGACAGCGACTTCGAGCGTTTACGACAAGTGGTCCAAGGACCACCCCGAACTGGTCAAGCAGTTCCGGGAAGAGGCTGACGCGAACCGAGCAGAATTCGCAGGCAAGTGAAAAACGCACCCCCGGATCTCATGGTTGCTGACAGCGACATTGAGTTCGACCCGAACAACCCGCAGCCCATAGAGCAGCCTGACCCGCTCACCTTGGTGACGGATAAGGTCAACCTCTGGGCGACGTATGTCGGCGGCCTGATAGCGGTCCTGGCTTTCGTCGTCATTGGGGGGCTGCTTGTGGTGGCTGTCATCCTGAGGTTCGGTATGAATTCCAGCCTTGACTACGCCACCGAGATTCCAACCTTCGCCTTCCCTTGGCTGATTGCCGGAGGCGTCGTCGCAGCGATGGGGCGCAACGGCCACCTTGCTGTCGACTACTTCGTCAACAAGGGATCTGCCGCTCTCCAGCGTTACCTAGACGTGTTTGTCTGGATCCTGTGCACGTTGGCTCTGGCGTTTCTTGTCTACATCTCAACCCTGCTGATCAGGCCCTATACGTTCCAGAAGTCGCCCATCCTGGGTCTCCCCATGTTGCTGAGCTACGCGGCCTACATCTACATGGCAGTCAGTCTCACTGTGCAGTCCGCGGCACGTGCCTGGACCGCTGTCCGCGGCAAGAACGTGCACTCAAAGGAGGTCCTCGGTGTTTGAGGTCG
>DATITT010000061.1:0-2559 GCA_035467435.1 Arthrobacter sp.
ACCAGTACGGCGGTCCGGATTTCCTGGCCGTTGCGCACGAAGGAGTGGTCGTGGGCGGCGCCGTGGGCCTGGATGCGGTCCCAGCTGTAGGACTCTGCCTCCCAGCGGCCGCCGGTCACCCAGTCGAAGCTGGACGTGAAGTGGTCTCCGAGCCGGAGCAGGAAGGCCTCGGGGGAGCCGATGCCCTCCCGGGCAAACGCGTAGACAGTGTTCTTCTGGGTGTCCGTTGGCACCACGTGGCTGTTGTCGCCTTCCAGGTGGGCTGCGGCGAAGTCGCCGCGGAGTTGCGAGGTGACGTTGAGGTCTTCGATCTCGTGGCGCTCCGTGTCGCGGGTGATCTTGACGACGCGGACTTCGGCTTTACCGTACTGGTTCTGTCCGAGGACGATCTTGTTGTTCATGGTGGGTTTCCCAACTTCCGGTATGTGGAATCAAACTCCCACATAGAAATTTCGTACGCATTTCGCGTTCGTTTCTTTCTCCGCCGGCCCACAAAAAAGAGCCGACGTCAGTTGACGCCAGCTCATTACAACCCTGCCTGCTGCTCCCAGGTTACGTGACCTGCGCCACGAATTACCCCCAAGGCTAGCCCAGTCCGGCGGTGGTGTACATCACAATCTGAATTTTTCGATTGTGACCGGGGGGGTTGCGTGATGGCGGTCGCGGACCCTTGACTGCACTCAGGCGCCCCCTTACCGTTTCCATATAGCAATAACTAAGTTTCGCATTGTGAAAGATGCGGAGCGAGCCGCAGGGTAAGAACGTCGAGTGACAAACCAGGGAGCATAAGATGCAGCAGCAACCAGCCAGAACACAGGGAGGGGAGCCGACGACGGCTCCCGCCGAGTTATATCTCCCGCGCGGCGGCACCGATCCGGACTTCTACTTCCCGGCCGACCGCGGGCACCGGCCCGGCCGGGTCTCGCGCTGGATGAACCGGCTGGTCGCCGCCCGGTCCAACCGCCAACCAGGTCCCGCACCGAAGTCGAGTGCTCCGCAATAGGCCCGGCTCCGCGGGCCGTGACGGCCGGACCCCAGCCTGCCTTGTTCCGCACGGTGACAACTTGGAAATTTGGATTTCACATCACGAAACCAAGCTTCCAGAAAACGCTGGCGCGGACCACGTTCCGCTGCTACTCTCGCTGGTGTCAAAGGCGGGCGCCCGGGATCCGGGAGGCTATCTACCAGGCGCAACTTAACCTTCATCGCACACGCTGAAGCCTGGTAACCGACGCAGTTGGCTGACTACGTTTCGCCACGGGAACCCGGCTTCCACAGCACCAGGGAGTCGCATCATGACTGTCACCGTCACGGCGCAGGCGTATCTTGCCCGGTCCATCGAGCTGGCCACGGCCAACGTCATGAACAGCGGAGGGCCCTTCGGCGCCGTCATTGTCACCGCGGACGGGCAGGCGTTCGACGGCGTCAACCGCGTCACCGCCACCAACGATCCCACCGCTCACGCCGAGGTCACGGCCATCCGCCGGGCCTGCACCGAGCTGGGCCGGTTCGAGCTCAGCGGAGCCACGCTCTACACCAGCTGCGAGCCGTGCCCCATGTGCCTGGCCTCCGCACTCTGGGCACGCGTGGACCGCGTGATCTTCGCCGCCGACCGTCACGACGCCGCCTCGGTCGGCTTCGACGACGCCGTGTTCTACGAGTTCTTCGAGAACAACCAGCCCGATGCCGTCCTGCCCGTGGGCAGGCTGGAGCTCGACGGTCCGGAGGCCCCGCCGGTGCTGCAGCCCTTCACCACCTGGAACACGCTCCAGAACCGGATCGACTACTAGGACCTGTGGCTGGGGAGCGGATTTCGCTGCGCTTTCGGACAGCCGCGGCGCGGATCCGGGGCGCGGGAGTCCGAAACCGCAGCGGATTTCCGGTGCTTCCCCTGGCGCGGGTTACGAACGAGAATGTGCACACCGTCGCTGCACGGGACTAGGGGGTGCAACCGTGTTGGATCTGATGCCTGCGCTGGCGGCCTGGCAGCCGGCAGCCACCGGCGAGCGGTGCGCCGTGGCCACCGTGGTGGGGACCGGCGGTTCCGTGCCGCGCCCCGTGGGAACCTCCATGCTGGTGTCCGAGTCCGGCGATGTCCTGGGCAGTCTCTCCGGCGGCTGCGTTGAGGGCGCCGTCGTGGCGGCGGCCCTGGAGGTGATGGCCGACGGCGGCACCCGCCGCGAGTTCTTCGGCTACAGCGCCGAGGACGCGTTCGCCGTCGGGCTCACCTGCGGCGGCGAGCTGGAAATCCACATCGAAATGCTGGCGGACACCTTCGGCGGACTCCGGCCGGCGGGCCTGGAGGCCCTGGATGCGCGTGCTCCCGGCGCTGGCCTGGCGCTCATCCGGCGGGTCGATGCGCGCGCCCCGGGAGGGTCCGGTGTCCCGCCAGGTGCCGGTGCCGTCGTCATCCCGGATCCGGCCAGCTACCAGGTGGCGCAGTCCGATGCCGTGGCCGCCCTGCTGGGTGTTGCCGGGGACGGCGCCCGCTTCCTGCTGCTGGCGGCAGCCGCACAGCTGGAGCCCCTGCTGAGAAACGGGACCACCGGGGTCGTGCGG
>DATITT010000062.1:0-2256 GCA_035467435.1 Arthrobacter sp.
CGTGGACCTGTTCACGGCGCTGTTCTCCGAGACCCAGGGCCGCGCCATCGTGGCTGTGCCCCGATCCGAGGAGATCCGCTTCACGGACATGTGCACCGCCCGGGGCTTCCCGCACCTGCGAATCGGCGTCGTGGACGCTGAGGGCGGCACGCTGGAGATCACCGGCGTCGAGACCATGAACCTCGAATCCCTCCGCGAAGCCCACGAGGCCACCCTGCCGAAGTACTTCGGCTAGCCCCACCACCATCGACTGCTCCGCAACCGCCCTTTTGAACCCTCAGAACGGCGGTTTCGGAGCAGTCGATGTGGTTTAACGGCCCGGACGCCAGCCAGCCTGGACCAGTGCGGCCCGGACTTTGGCCACGGCAGCCTTGGCGTCATTGTGCATATGCCGGTTGGAAATCCGGACCTCGGTCCAGCCGAGGGCCGTGTACCGTTCGGAGCGGGCGATGTCGCGGACAATCTGTTTCTCTTCACCGTGTTGCTCGCCCTCGTACTCGACGCCGATCCTGTATTTCCGGTAGGACAAGTCGGGTTCGTGGTGCCGCGTTCCCGCATCGTCGACGATCGGCACGTTCAGTTCCGGTTCCGGAAGACCGCCCCGGACAATGGCAAGTCGCAGCAGGGATTCCTGCGGCGAATCCGAGCCCACGCGGATGAGTTTTATGGCCTCCCGCGCCTTCCGGATTCCACGTTGTCCCCTGTGGCGGTCGATCATCCGCTGCAGATCCCCGAGGCTGCACAGCGGCATGTCCCTGCCCTCGAACTCAAGCCGGGGAACGCGGACGCAGCTGTCTCCGGCCACCACAAGTTCGTCCACGGTCAGCATTTCGGCGAGATCCAGCCAGGTCCGCTCCGGTGTGGTGAGGGGAATCCCGTCCAGCAGCATGATCTCGTCGTCGTAGAGCTTCATCCGGTGAACGATGACATGCGGCCGGTTGAGATGGGCAGCACCCTCGGGCCTGATCACGTGGTACATCGGCGGTCCCTCCTTTTGACGCCGCGCCGGAAGCGAACCAAGCTCCGCCGCGGTGAGGTGCGACGCGGCGCATCGCTCATTGACCTCAATGAAAGGCCGCACTCTCACGCTCAACGGAAGCCCCGGCGTCGGGTTCTGGGAACGAATCCCCTTCCCCATCGCTGCGAGGGAGCGGTGGCGGAGCCGCTTGGGCGACACTCCGGCCTCAGCGGCTTCCACAACGGTGAAGGGGCGCCCATGGAAATCGTCCGGCAGCGGGCGTGCGGTTTTCATGGCTTCATGAGATCAGAACCGCGGGGACGCCGCAGAAGTTATCCACACCACCCAATCCGCTGCTCCACAAGTGCCGTTATGAAGTCTCATAAGGGCGTCTACGGAGCAATCGGTGGTTTCCGGAAGAGCCGGTCGGTCACCCCGCCGGGCCCGGTATGTGGTCGGCCAGACGTCGCTTCGCGGGGTCAGTCGTCGCTGCGGAGTTCGCGCTGGCGGGCGCTGAGCAGTTCCAGCTCCGGCCGGGCGGCGACAAAGCGTTCGGCGGCGGCCAGCACCTCGACGAGGTGCGCCCGGTCCGCAGCGACCAGCCCGACTCCAATCACGGTGCGGCGGTACTGGTCATGTAATCCGGCCTCGGTCACGGAGACGTCAAAGCGGCGCTTGAGCTCGGCGAGTACCGGGCGCACCACGGAGCGCTTCTCCTTCAGGCTGTGCACGTCGCCGAGGAGGACGTCAAATTCAATCCAGCCGATCCACATCCATTAATCGTAGCGAGTGCTCCGTAACTGCCGTTTTGGGGTGTCAAAAGGGCGGTTACGGAGCAATCGACGGGGTTAGATGGTGAGCTCGCCCATCCGGTCCCAGCCCTCGCCGTCGAACTGGCGGCTGATGATCTGCGGCGTTTCCCGCAGGGCCTGGGGCATGTCCGCCATGGCCTGCTGGAAGTGTGCGCTGTTGACGTGGTCCCCGGCGGCGTCGTCCTTGAAGGCCTCGACCAGGACGAATTCGTGGGGGTCCTCCACGCTGCGGGACCAGTCGAACCAGAGATTGCCCGGTTCCTGGCGGGTGGCCTGGGTGAAGTCCTCGACGAGGCCGAGCCAGCGGTCGGACCAGTCGGGCTTGACCTTGAATTTAACAACAATGAAGATCACGGAAACTGCCTTTCGGTGGGGGGACGGTCTTCCATTCTCGCAACAGGACAACGCGGGGTCACATATGGCCGATTGCGGCGGCGCCAATGGGCCGTAGATGACCCCGCGTTGCAGTTGAAGGGGCTGGTTCAG
>DATITT010000063.1:0-4497 GCA_035467435.1 Arthrobacter sp.
GGCGCTGCAGACCGCGACGCCCCAGGCGATGTCGGTCAACGCCACCACGGCGGGGAAGTCCTTGAGGACCGCGAGCGCGGTCAGGGCCCAGGTGGCGTACGTGAAGAAGCCGAACAGGGCGGCTCCGGTCACCCGTTGCCGGAGGGTGGCGTCCGGGTCGTTGGGCCGGATGCCGTAGTGCACGATCCCCACGACATAGATGAGGTAGAAGGCGGCGGCGCCGGCGAGGTTGACGCTGGGCGCCAGCAGATCGCCAATCTGGCTTTCGTACTGGTTGTTCGCCACGGTGCCGATCCAGACAACGTCGACGACGGCGAAAATCACGGCGGCCACCGCATAGGACAGCAGCCACCTCCTGACGTGGGTGCTCATGCCTGGCTCCTTTTGTCCGCGTAAAGGTTGTCGACGATGGGGCGGGCACGTTCGGTGAAGGCGCCGCGCTTGAGCTTCATGGTGGGGGTCACGATGCCGTTGGCCTCACTGAGGTCGGCGAGCAGGAGCACGAAGCGGCGTACCTGCTCGGACCGCGCGATCTTCGCGTTGGCGGCGCTGACCGCCTTGCCGATCGCGGTGAGGAGCCGCGCGTCGTCGATCTGGACGGCGCCGCCGTCGTCCGGAATCCGCAGGCCGGCCAGATCGGTGATGCCCTCGCGTTCGGCCCAGGCCGCGACGGATTCCGGGTCCAGCAGCACGAGCCCGCCGAGGAAGGGTTTGCCCTCACCCACCATCACGGCGTGCGCCACGAGGGGGTCGCCCTCGACGTATCCTTCCCAGATGGCGGGGGAGACGGTCTTGCCGCCCGCGGTGACGATGACGTCCTTGATCCGGCCCTTGAGGGTGAGCCGTCCCAGCTCATCGAGCTCGCCGAGGTCGCCCGTGCGGAAGAACCCGTCCGTGAACGCATCCTTGTTGTCAGCCGGGCGGCGGTAGCCGGCGAACACGCCGACGCCGCGGGCGAGCACCTCGCCCCGGTCCGAAAGGCGCACGGTTGTTCCCGGCATCGGGATGCCTACCGAGCCGGCCCTGATCGATCCGGGCATGTTCCCGGTCAGCGGGGCGGTCGTTTCCGTGAGGCCGTAGCCCTCGATGACCGGCAGGCCCAGGCCGCGGAAGAAGAGGGACAGCTCGGCGTCGAGCGCGGCGGCACCGGACAGCAGGTAGTCGAGGCGTCCGCCCATCAGCTTCCGCAGCCGTGCGTAGAACAGCCGGTCGAACAGCGCATGCCTGACCCGCAGCCCCAGCGAGGCCCTGGCAGCCGGGTCGGCGTCGCAGGCTTCCGCGAACCGGCCCCAGTCGACCGCGGTGCGCTGCGCCGACGCCCACACCGGTCCGAGGTGTTTCTTCGTCGCGGCGGCCGCGGCGGACGCCTGGATCTTCTGCAACACGCGGGGGACCACCACGAGGAAGGTGGGCTTCAGGGCGCCGAGGGCGGGCACCACGTCCCGGGGGTCCGACAGGTGCGCGATGCGCATGCCGTTGGCCAGGCAGGTCAGCTGCAGCCCGCGGGCCAGCACATGGGCCATCGGCAGGAAGATGATGGTGTTGCCACTCTCACGGACCACCCCGGTGTAGGCGGCGGCCACGTTCAGCACCTGCCCGACGAAGTTGCCGTGGGTGATCAAGGCACCCTTGGGCGCGGCCGTGGTGCCGGAGGTGTAGACGATGGTCGCCACGGAGTCGAGATCTGCCAGCAGGCGCCGTTCCTCCACCGCGCCGTCGGGGACCCCGGTGCCGCGGAGTACGAGGTCGGCCAGGTCCGCTCCCGGGCGGGCGTCCATCGTCCAGACGCCCAGACCGGGCGTCCCGGCCTCTGCGAACCCCTGCTCCAGGAGGAGGGCATGCGCAGCGGTGCCGGCAATCGCGAGGCGCACGTCGGCGTCGGAGAGGATCGCGACCACCTGGGGCGCGGCAGACGTCTCATAGATCGGGACGACGACGGCGCCGGCGAACCACGCCGCCATGTCCGCCAGCGCCCACTCATACCGGGTGGGGGACATGATGGCGAGTGACTCACCGGGCTGGAGGCCGGCCGCGATGAAGCCCTTGGCCAGGGCGCGCACCTCGTCAACGAACTGCCGGGTGGGCACCTGGCGCCAGGGCTCCGTGACCGCGGCATCCGCGGCCCGCACCTCGAAGGCAACGTGTTCGGGGGAGGTCCGGAACCGCTGCATGAGCAGTTCGGTCGCGTTCCGGTGACCGGACGCCTCAACCAGCAGCGGGGTGGTGAACTCTCTCATCGGGCGTCCTTCTCCGAAAGTGCGTGCAAGTGGTCCCGCATCAGGTGCTGGGCGACGTCGAGGAAGTCCGCGACGACGGCCCGGTGGTCGGCGGGCAGAGCTGTGATGTGTTCGTTGGTGGCGGTCATGAGGGGCCGCATCAGGTTCATGATTCCACGGTTGGCTGCCGGGGTGACGCTCACCTGGACGTGGCGCCGGTCCTCGGTGCTCCGGTGGCGTTCCATGTAGCCGCGGGCCTCCATCCGGCTCACGATCGCGGTGGTGGTGGCCGGGGTGGCGCCCAGATCCCCGGCGAGTTTGCCCACCGTCACCGGTCCCGACTGGGCGAGTGCCGACAGGGCGTGGAAATCAGTGAGGTTCAACCCCAGGATCCGGGCGACTTCACGCTCGGTCTCGTTGGCAAGGGTGAACAGGCTCTGCAAGTCCAGCGTGGCCGGGTGGTGCTGCGACGCGGTCATGTCCACTCCTTAAGGTTCCGGATTCCGTTATTCGTCAATCTTGCTCGATGATCTATTATTCAATCTTATTTGATCATCTAATAGGATTGCCAAAACTGCTGATGCGCGGCGGGGCCACCCCGGGCGTTCTGCAAGCATCCGGATCCGTGTGTGAAAGGACCTTCCTGATGAAGGAATCAGACCGTAAGGCGCTCATCGCCCTCCCCGTGGTTGTGCTGATGGGGGCGCTCGTCGCCGTGGCCGGGAGCCAGGGTGGGGCCACCCTGGGCGGGATCCCCGTGTTCGCGTTGGCGGTCGGGGCGGCGTTCCTCATTCAGTGGGTGGCGTTCATCCCGTCCTTCATGGCCCAGACCGAGAAGTTCTACGACATAACGGGCACCCTGACCTACACCGCCATCACGCTTCTGCTTGTCCTGCTCACTCCGGGAGTCGACGCCCGCGCCGTACTGCTGGCAGCCATGGTGCTCGCCTGGACCCTGCGGCTGGGCACCTTCCTGTTCCGCCGCATCAGCAAGGCCGGCAAGGATGACCGCTTTGACGAGATCACGCCCTCTTTCATCCGGTTCCTCAACGTGTGGACCATCCAGGGACTCTGGGTAGTCTTCACCGCGGCCGCAGCGTGGGTGGCGATTACCTCGGCGACCAGGGTGGCGCTGGACTGGTTCGCGCTGGTCGGCTTCCTGGTCTGGGCGGTCGGTTTCGGCATCGAAATCGTGGCCGACAACCAGAAAAGCCGCTTCAAGGCCAACCCCGCCAACAAGGGCAAATTCATCGCCACCGGGCTGTGGTCCAAGTCCCGCCACCCGAACTACTTCGGCGAGATCCTGCTCTGGATCGGAGTCGCGATCATCGCCGTCCCCGCGCTGCAGGGTTGGCAGTGGGCCGCGCTGATCTCCCCGGTGTTCGTCACCCTGCTGCTCACCAAGGTCAGCGGTGTGCCGCTGCTGGAGAAGAAGTCCGACACAAAGTGGGGCGGCCAGGCCGATTACGAGGCCTACAAGAAGAACACCCCCGTCCTGATCCCCAAGTTCTAGCAGCCCCAAGCTCTACCCGCAGCCCCCCAGGTATCAACCAACGCGGGGTCACTCACGGCCCATGACGGACCCCGGACTGGGCCGTATGTGACCCCGCGTTGCTTTGCTACCGGCGGGTAGCCCTGCCTTAGGCGCTCGCGTCCGGCGCCATGGGATGTAATAGTGGGTCACGACACACAGAGTTAACCGATCCTGACTCGCGGAAACTCTACGATCCTTGGCAAAATGCAGGTGGATCAATTGCTTCTAAAGGAGACCCATGGGCGAGAACACTGCCGAAAACACCACCCGTCGACTGAAAGCCGTACTGGACGTTCTGGCAGAGGGGGTGTGGACGGGCGAGAAGCTGAACGCCGGGGCGGTGCTGGGCAAGGCCATCGAACGCGTTCCGCTCAACGAGTTCGAGGGTGAATTGCTCAGCGGTGGAATTCCCCGCGGCCACAAGACCTTGACCACCGCCACCGCGAAGCTGGTCAAGGCCGGCTGGCTGGTCAAGGGCCGTGCCGGCTGGACCATCACCGAGGACGGCCAGCGCGCAACGGTCGAGTTCGCTGACCCTGCCGCGTTCGCTGCAGCGCTCGACGCCGGCACTCCCGTTCCCGCCGACACGCCGCTTCCGTCGGCGCCCCCCGCCGGAACACCGGCTCCGAAGGCTGCCGCTCCCAAGGCTGCTCCGAAAGCTGCTCCCAAGGCTGCCAAGGTAGCCGAAAAAGCTGCTCCCAAGGCTGCCAAGGTAGCCGAAAAAGCTGCTCCCAAGGCTGCCAAACT